>JBGSWA010000312.1:0-5958 GCA_041752645.1 Gillisia sp.
ACCAGCACCTCCATCAGTTACTGTACCTATTTGTACTTTTTTTAATATTACTTGTCCTTGCTTATCTTTAAACTCAATCACCTGCTTGCCATGCTCATCAGTTGTAATGCCTTTGTATAACTGACCGGCAGGATAAGTGCCAGCCGCACCGGCCGGCGATGTATAAGTACCCCAATTTCCAATTACAGTTGCATCTGTTACATTCCAAATACGAACAGCATCAATAGTAGTATTAAAAAAATAACCCTGTTCCACCCCTTTTTCTGTACCTACCCAACTATTGCCGGCGGCCATACTTTTAATGGGCCGGTTTAAGGGCGAAGCCTCAAAAATGGTTTTGGCATAAAAATATTGTTCCCCCTGCCCATTAACCGGACTGCCGGCACTGGCATAAAATACTTGTTGCTGTTTAAAAGGATTTCCGGCATCACCCAAGCCTCCTGTAAATGCCCCGGTATTTTGGGATGCTACATAGGGTAGAAATTGCTGCGCTTGTCTACCGAATGCATCATAGGTTTGGGGTAATACCAAATCCAGAGGAAGATTGCCTGGCAGCTCTGTATTCAAGGAGCTTTTACGGTTTACCGTTTGGATGGGTCTCCCAAGGCCATCATAATATGCCGTGGTAAGCTGCACTGTAAGTGGGGTTGCATTTGCATCTGTAATTTCCTGCGGCGTCATACCCGGTTTTAATACCACGTAGCTGCGAACGAAATTATGGGTGGAAGGCACGGACGTATAATTACCTGGGATCTGCCCGGTTACCAAAGTCACATTGCCCGCCACAAAAAGCAACATGTAAAATAAAAGTTTGGCCTTTTGATTTTGATTCATAAAAAGGGTATAATGACTAAATAGGTTTTACAATTCTCTTTTGTTTAATATTTTCAGCATCAATAGTTTTTCTTTTTGCTGAAACTGAATCCTGATATATTCGGAACTGCTGTTTAGTAAGCAGCATTTGGACGGAGCTTTCATATTGGGCGTTTATATCAGTTATCCTTGTTTTACGTTGAAGACCATCCAAATCTTTTGCTTGCTTCTGCAGGCTATCTAACTGCATTAGTCTAAGGTGTTCAATGTTGAAAAACTGATTCCTTTGTTTTGAATTAAAATTTAAATAGCGATCCAATGCCTTGACATGATGATAAGTAGTACTATCAACATTTGGTTTTACTCCCTGACCATTAGCAGTAAAAACACAGAGGAAGAAACAAGAAAAAAGTATAAAACAATAAGTTTTCATATATTCATTTTAAGTGTGTCCCGCATGTGCGGGACTGGTTTTTAATTGCCACGTTTTAATCACGTCCTATCCGGGATAAAATCTCCAATATTCATTCGGACTGGGCGTGCCGTTGCTTGTAGAGATTTTATTAGCTTACTTTAATTTTTTTAGATTGTTAAATACTCGATTTATTTCTAATAATCATGCTTACCTAACTTACAAGATTTATTTATCATCTATACTGCTTGCAAACCATAAAGATGTACTTCAAAGCTATTCAAGGAGATATAATTATCGTTAATAATTACCAATTTGATAACCATTACTTAAAATAATGGAATATAATACACTACAATAATAATCTGAAAAATCATCTAAAATAGCAGAATATTCAATTACTATTTGATTCGTACCATTGGCATTGGCATATTCAGTACCCGGATAATTATAACCACAATTATATCCTTCCCCATTAACAAACTTAGAATAAGCAACACTAAGATTATTTACATTAACAGGTTGAGTACAATTTACATCACTATAAAATTTGATTACCACATCAGCATAAGAGCTGTATCCGGAATAGAAAAAATTTGGATATTCTAAGCGGGCATAGATTGTTGAAGGCGTCTGGCAAGTCCCAAAATTATTGGCATTTGCCTGTCCATCAACTTGTAATTTGGCAACAGATTGCGCATTCGCGTCAGCCTTACTAATATAAGAAACAATGTTGCCAGCCGGAATAGTAAAGCTCAATGTAGTACCCGTACCCTGCACACAATTATTTTTTGTAAAACTACCAGATTGAGCATCGTTCAAAAATTGCTGATCGTAACACTGCACTTGTTGTCCGGCGTAATTATAGCAGAAACGTTTTATTATAAAACCATTATGATCTTTAATATTTAAAAGACGACCTAAAGGATCATATTCATAAAAGGCAGAACGATTATTAGGATTTGTTTGAGAAACAATCCCAATCAGAGGAGAATGCGTGTAAGATGAAACTAAACCTTGTGATAAACTATGCAACTTATTTATTTCAGTTTTATTAGCATCATAAGAATTTGAATTATTGAGTATATCTGTATCGACTCCACTCCAAGATATAGTATTAGGATAATTTACATTTTTAATAACCCCTACTATTTTCTCTCCTTTAAAACCCCAAACATAAGAAGTAGTTATACCTTGAGCATCTTCCTCCTCTAATAGGCGCCCCCTATTATTGTACCTGAGAAACTTATGCTTAGTTACAGGCTGCCCTGAGCCAAATGACATTTCAATGCTTAAAGGTTTATAATATAAATCTTCAAATTGAATATTGGTTCTGGAAATTTCGATTCCTTTTGTACAATTAGAATCAATTTGCCTAACAACTTGAGAATGCAAATTTTGAGAACTCATTATAGAGTAAGGATATAGGCTTGAGAAGTCTGGCGAATAGAAAAAATTTGATTTAATATGTTCGTTTTTTGAATTCCTAAAGCTTTTAGATGCAATATCAAATCCTTGATTATAAGTATAAATCTCATTAGTGTGCAATATTTGACCATTATCAAACTCCTCTGTTACGACACTATCAGGCAAAAATTTATAATTTGAAACCGGTTGTTGAATCAACATGGGAATAATTCTAAAACCCGGATCGTTGGGATTAACATTAATCCAATAGTTGAAAAAACGAAGTGATTTTACTTCCACATTTGTTCTATCAGTATAATAATAAAAATTAGCTCTTTTTTTTAATTGTAAGGATGCGTTAAGAATCTCTTCCTTTATTAATTCACCACCTTCATATAATTTTCTTACTGGAGGTAAATAACAAAAGCTAGTTAAAAGACTACGATTATCATTTAAAAAAGCATCATGTTCAGGATGTGTTAAATTAAAATATTTTCTTATTTCTCCATTATTCCCTGAATTGTTTAAAATAGAGACTCTTTTGTAACCTACAAGATAACTTCCATCATTAAGATTGCCATTGGAATACAAAATGGCATTAAATCTATATGGTAGATTTGTCGGTAAATATAGTTCCATACCTGTTAAACCAACATTCACCAAATACATAACCTTGAAGTAATCCAAATTACCCATGTAAATTCCAGAAGAAGAACCGTCTTCATTAAGATAGCTATAATCAAAACGATTAATCTGTAGTTTAAATCCATCATAATGTTTGATTGTTTTAATTCGTGTACCTCCGCCCTTTAATGTTCCAGTTAGCTTTCGAGAATAAAATGATTCATGTAGCTCAAAGATAAATTTAGTACTTCCACCAGTAGGGTAAATAATACTGTCTAACATGCCGCATAAAGCATAAGTCTCATTGGCTTGACGGTTTGCCTTGCCTGGTAGTATAGCAGCCAGATTAATGGCAGGTATATCAAACCTTGCGCTTACTATAGATGAAGGCAACAAACCTTCGCTTATCAAGGATGTAGCAGATGGAACAAAATTAGTAAACGATGAGACTATTGAATTTTGGCCATTATAATACCCCCAGTGATCCTGACTTAAAGATACCTTGCTTGGTAATGCAAAGGTTTCCTTGTAAAAAAATTTATGGGTTGCACCACTTATATCATTCTGATCTAAAGATTCAATGGAATTCAATTTAAGCCGTAAACACAAATGATTAAATGCATTATTAACAGAAGATGGAATACCTAATTTAAAAAGAGTATTACTTGTATCTATATAATGTCCGGTATTTGGCGATTGAAAGTACGAATAATTAAATTTTATACTATGCTGATTACCAACAGTTCCAATTGTTTTAACGTTTATCATGTCTAACTTCATAGCACCATCTCCCGAGATATCAATCCTTGATCCATGTACAAAGCTAATCTCAATTGAATTTGTTGAAATTCTGGAAATATAATATGGCTCTTGTAAAAATTTTTCATAACCTAAATTTCTGTTTGATGTATGAGTAACATCTCCATCAAGATAATTATCAATTTCAGATATATTAGGGGCTGAAAATATTTTACCATAGTTAATGTATTCTAAATTAACAAAATCCGTAAGAGATGGATTATCTATCCTTGTAAGATGCCAAACAGCTGGTACATTTTGAAAAAAGGAAGCTACATAAGGCTCATGATAAGTATATTCCAACTGCTCAAAACTATATTTAAAACCCAAATTATCTACAATTGTAAAACCTTGCTGATGATATATAGAATTTCCTAGGCTATGAATTTGAAAATTACTTTTCTCACCAATTATTTGAAAAGATTCTGTAATAACGTCAAAATAAAATGAAATGGATTTACCTAAAAAGTTAGCTACATAAATATCTGGTTCGCCTACTCCGTATTTCGAAAAGTTTTCTAAATCTGAAAAGAAGTTTGATCCATTTGAATTACTAAATATGGAATCAGCAGATGGCAAACTACATGGTGTAATGCCAGTTTGCAACCAATAGTGTACAGATGCAGCATTCCAATTACAGGATAAATCAGTATAGGCTTGATTACCCATCAAATAAGGTGAAGTAATCTTATCCATCATATATTTCAATGTTTCTTTCGATTGACTGTTTATATACTGATTGACAGCCATATCATATCCACCTCTTATCTGTAAGCTAATAGACCCTCCGACATTAAGATCCCAACCTAAGCCTACCCAAGTGGCTTCTTGATTAACTTTTATCCCACTTGCGTGATATTTTAGTGCTAATGGCAATTGAATTTCCCCAGCTTCAAGAGTAAATAAAGGTAAATCTATAGCAGGTGTTCCAGTTAATTCATTAACTGGTATTGTACCGTATTTTTGAAAAGATGCTGCTTCAGGAGAAATGGGAACATTGTGATTAATAGCACCATTCAAGAGGTTATTATTAAAGTTTTGTGTAAAAACTTCCTTTGCTACAATAAAGCTCATCAAAAGCAACAACAATTTGTTTTTAATCATCTGAAGTAATTTTTTTAAGCTGTACTTTTAAGTAATTAATTGTTTAAAAAGATTTGTAATATCTAATTATCAATCCTGATTTTTGATTATACTTCATCACATCCCACAACACCTGCACCTTCCCTTCCTTCTTTTTAAACTTCATCACTTTACTCACCCCCACCAAACCACTCTTCTGCCAGGCCAAATCCTTCCATTGCACATCATTGGCAATACGTTGGAAATAGTTCATTTCAAACCCTGCGGTTAACCACAGATTTTTAAAAGCTTTACTGCCTGCCTTCGCCATACGCCAGTCTAAAAAGCTGCGGAGGCCAATGCCCTCATGCGTCAGATCTAGTTTACGCCAGCTTTCTCCCAAGCCAAACTTGTAGGCTAAGCCAATACCTACTGTAGACCGAGGGTTTATTTTATACCCGGCACTTACTCCCAAATCATTAATTGCTGGAAACCGACCAATGCGGGTATCTGTTTGCAGGTTCCAGCCCAGTTCGATGCGCTCTTTAAATGTCTTGGATTTTAATTGGGCTGCTTCCGCTTGCTTGGGGGTGAGTTCAGTACCGTTGCCACTATTGACCGCATTGTTGGCCATACCCATCAATTGGTTTTGCATATCAGCCACCTGCTGCATGCCATTTTGTATTTGCTGCTGCAAGGCGCCTCCACTTTGCAGGGCGGTGGCGCCAAATCTATCGGTGAGGGCTTGCTGTAAGGTTGCCCTTGTTTGAAGCCCGGGTAAAGGCATACCACTGCCTGCGCTATTATCGGCCCCACCTACCTGTCCAAACAACCTGGCGAGT
>JBGSWA010000313.1:0-35725 GCA_041752645.1 Gillisia sp.
GGAGCTGTCTGTTGCAGGCTTTTATCGAAAGCTTTTTGCCGCTATGAAGGAGCTGGAGCTCGAGATCAAAATTAATCCCCTTCCCTGTGAAATTGAAAATGCCATTGCCTTTCCCCAGGATGAAGCTCACGCTACGTACTCGCCGGAGGTTGCCGAGGATTTACATAAAGCCCTGCTGCATATCCAAAGGGTTTTTACCGAATTCAGAGCCAAATTCACGGGAAAATGCAGCCCTGTCCACTTTTTTTGGGGCAGTTTTGATCTGGCAGTTTCCCGTTTCTCCGGCCGGGAAGCTCCGCCGCACCCAGGAGGAATTCCTAATTTACCGGATTGGGTTGCACAGGAGGCCTATTCCCAGGAAGTGTATAGTTGCGGGTTTTGGCCCGGCAGCCAGGCCTTACCTTTTGCTGCTTTTTACAGCTATATCTACCCGGCTCCTCCCGGGTTTAGTACTGCTTCGGTGAAACCGGAGACTGCCTACTGGAATAAAGATCTGGGCGAGTATATTTTAGCCTATAAAGAAGTGCAACAAGCCGAAGATTCCTCCGGAGTTCTGATGCAATTCCTCGAGGCAACCTATAAGGCAGCTGCCGAATGTGCCAACTGGGACAGGGAAAAATTAGAGAACAGGGCCTTTTTAAAATTGGACCGAAAATAAAGCAAACAGCCAGAAATACTTTACAAACTGTAGGAGAAATCTTTAAAACAACCTCCCTTTTTTAACAAAAATACTTAACTTGGAGCATTGGGTTGAGGCATCGATGAAATCCAGGACCACTCCCCTACACAGTATTCTTAAAAATTGAAATTAACCATAAAATCTATATCAAATGGAATCAGAAAACACGAACCAGGACCCACGTCCGGATAAAAAAAACAGTAACAAAAACGATTCCCCGAACAGGTTCCTGGAATTCATTAAAAAAAATATAGTTTCGGTATTGCTTGCCCTGGCACTAATAGTTGTTTTAATATGGTTTTCAGCAAATAACAGGCAGGACAATCTGCAATTTGAAAAAGAAAAAACATCTCTTCTCACCCAATCCATAAATGAACGATCCGCGCTGATAGCAATTTACGAATCAGAAAAGGACAGTTTGCAAATTGTGAATTTGGAGGCTGCAACAAAAATTTTTTCCTGGGCGGTTAGGAGTGAGTTGCTCAGGAACAATACCGAAAACCTGAATCAACTTATCAATGCATTCGTAAAAGAATCCGGGGCTGATTTGGTGCAACTGATAAACCCCGAAACCAATAAGATCAGCCTTTCCTCTGACAAGAAATTTGAAGGCACGCAATATGCCAAGGAAATAGATTATGGGGCAAAGGAGCCCCATACCTTGAAAGAAGAGGGTAGCATTAAGATAATCACTCCTGTTATGGGTCTCAATACTGCCATAGGAATTATTGTTGTTCAGATCAATAATGATTAAGGTCCAAAGCATATGATTGCACAAAAAAAGCTGCCATCAATGCACTTCCTCGTTACAAGCAATCGAGGTATCTAAAAAAGATAAGCAAATAATTTACCTAGCCTGCAGGCAGTCGGGAATTTGGCCCAGGAGATTAATGTTTTTGATTCCCTCCAAGGCAGCAATTGCGACAAAGAACCCCGGGCTAAAAACCAAAGCGGAGGATATATTTCTTGCCTGGGCTGCAGGAATTCTTGTTCCAGTTTAAACTAAATATTTTCCTGTTTTAAGATGATTTTTTAATTGTTTTTCTTTTTGGTCCAATCAATTCCCAAAGGCGCTTCGATAAATGGATTGCTATTGTGAGTTCTGAAGCTTAAGGCTTTTCTATACAGATCCTGGCATCTACCGCTAATATTTCTTCTGAGTTCCCTAAAAGCGGATTTAAATCCAACTCTGTGATCTCTGGGGCTGCCATTAACAAATTGGAGACCTTTACAATAATCTCGGCAAACAGGGCCTCATCTACCCCTTTCTGATTTCGAATTCCCTGAATAATTTTATATGATTTTAGATTCCGGATCATCTGGGAAGCCTCTTCCCTTATAATTGGAGCTAATAAGGCCTGAATATCTTTCAAGACCTCAATATAGATCCCGCCCAGACCACACAACACCAAATGCCCGAATTTAGCCTCTCTTTTAGCTCCTATAAAAAGTTCGATCCCCTTTTTCATAGGTTGGATCAAAGCAGCTACTGCCCCGTCAATTTCCATGATCGTATCAAAAGCATCGATCAGTTTTTCCTCAGAGGGGATATTCAGGAAAATCCCTCCCACATCCGATTTGTGAACCGGGCCCACGACCTTGATCACTACCGGAAACCCTATATTTTTAACCTCAGAGATGCACTCCCTTTGGGTTGTACAAACCACCTCGGCAACAATTGGAATTTGGGCCGCCATCAACAATTCCTTTACCTGTTGTGGCCTCAGATAACCATTGCCGGCAGTGTCAATTATTTTCCTTATTGCCTGGTGCCCGAGAATTGGTTTGGGCAAATCATTAAAACCGGTTTTCGGGGCATTGGCAATTTTTGCCAATGCATTTCCGAATAAAACCTCCTCCGGAAAATTGATGTTCCCCTTTGAAATAAAAGCAGCTATCTCATTTTTCACATTTACTACCGAAGGCAGCACAGAAAATATGGGTTTGCTGCATTCCCGGATCTTTTTGTGAAGCACCTCATATACATCGGAGACCTCACTTAATCCAGGACTTCCAAAAATAACCACCATTGCATCGATCTCAGGAAATTTATGCTCGCAATAATCAATGATTGTTTCAAGCTGTTCCGCGTTTCCGGTAGCCAGAAAATCGATGGGATTTGAGACGGAAGAACCTGCAAATAATTTTCCGAGCAATGCCTGGCTTTCTTTTCCGCTAAGCTCAGGAACCGTCAACCCGTTTTTTGACAAAGCATCTGTCAGCATCACTGCCGGGCCTCCGGCGTGGGTAATAATCGCGATATTTTTTCCCCTCAGATCAGGATGCATAAAAATGGATGCCAGGGTGATCAATTCATTTCTTCCGTACGCACGCAGAATTCCGGCTTTTTTGAACAAGGCATCCACTGCCACATCGGAATTTGCCAAAGCCCCGGTATGCGAACTTGCGGCCCTGCTTCCCGCAGAGGAACTGCCCGCTTTTATCGCGGCAATCTTGCAGCCCTTTTGAATTAGTGAGCTTGCGTGTTTTAAGAGTTTTTGCGGATTCGCAATACTCTCAATATATAAGATCTTTACCTTCGAACTTTTTTCGCGCTCAAAGCTGTTATCCAAATGTTCCAAAACCTCCTCCACTCCTATTTGTGCCGAATTCCCAACTGAATAAACCCCTGAAAAAGTCAAACCCATTGCCCTTGCTGCTTCGATAATAAAAACGGCCGTTGCCCCGGAGGCGGAAATAAAATCAACCCCATTCCAATGCAGTTTTGGTACAGGGGTTGTAAAAACCCCTGTGTAATTCCCATTGATGAGCCCTATATTATTCGGCCCCAATAAAGTGCCCCCCACCGCATCTATTTCCTGTACGATTTGCTTTTCGAGTTGCCTGCCTTCCTCGTCCTTTTCACTAAACCCGGCTGAAAACAGGATAAATCCCCTGGTATTTTTTTCCCTGGCCAAAACCCGGATCGTTTCCAAAGTAAATTTTGCTGCAATGGCTATAATGGCCAGATCCACATCTGGGATTTCACAGAGATCCCGATAACACCTAATGCCCTGTACTTCATCCTGCTTTGGGTTGACCGCAAATAGATCTCCGCTAAAATCGTGATCGACTAAATTTTTAAGAACCCTGCCTCCGGGAGTTTGCAAATTATTTGAAGCCCCAATAACTACAATACTCTTTGGGTGAATAAGTTTTTCGTGTAACATTTAAAAATTTTACTTTTTACGAAAGAATTTCCTTCGCAATTTCCCCTTGTTAAAAGCCTCCATATTTTTATTGACAACGCGTTCCCCTTTTCGCTGAAAAAGGGTTTTAATGGCCTGTACCAAACTCTCCTCTTCCAAAGGCAGGAGGGAAGAGGCCGCACCTAATAAAACAATATTAGTCGCTTTGGAATTTCCGAGATCCTTGGCTATTTTTTTGGCATCGAAGAGCAGGTTGTTCGGAAGCAGTTTTATTTCCTTGTAAAGTTCTTCCATATTCGGATAGTCGGGAATGTTCTCAAAGGGATTTGAATCCGTGACCAGGTAGCCCCCCGTTTTCAAAAAAGGCAGATACCGCAATGCTTCCATGGGTTCTACTGAAATAATGATATCCGCCTTCCCCTGGGGGATCAGATCAGAATGGATTTCGGCATCCGAAATGCGCACATGAGATTGCACCGCTCCCCCACGCTGGCTCATTCCGTGAACCTCTGACTGTTTTAAATTAAGACCGCTCTCCAGTGCCGCCGTATCCAAAATTGCAGCGATCGTCAGTATTCCTTGTCCGCCCACCCCGGCTAAAATTATATTTGTTTTCATTTATTTTTAGTATTTAATTGCAATTCCGATCGCCCTCGGGAATAATTCCCCATCGAGATAACCCGGATAAAAATCAATTATCCAAGGCCTTTTTCAGAGCGTGGAGCTTGTCTTTTTTCTCTTTAGGCAACTGCACACAGGGACGCTCCGAAATAATTACCGATACTCCCTGATAGCATATTTCCCTACGTACAAAATCGATATTTTCCTGGAAATTTTTATTGAGCGGGTTTATCAGAATCAGGTGTTCTTCCTCCACTCCAAGACCTCTGCATATCGCGACCAACCTACCCGAGGCCGAAGAATCCTGGGCACCGGTCATAGCAATTGCCGAGTTATCGGAAATGATCACTGTAACAGGCGTTTTTTCAATAATACAATCCAATAAACCGGTCATGCCAGAATGGGTAAAAGTAGAATCCCCAATAATTGCGATCGCAGGGTGAATCCCGGCATCTGAGGCACCTTTTGCCATGGTAATTGAAGCGCCCATTTCAATAAGGGTATTCACCGAAGTAAAGGGGGACAAAACCCCCAAAGCAGAACAGCCAATGTCGCCAAAGACCTGTTGGCCCTGAGTTTCCTTTTTTAACTCATTAATAACATCAAATAGGTCTCTGTGGGCACAACCAACACATAATTGCGGAGGTCTCCCGGAAACAAGCCCTGGAAGGCTTGCTGGGAGTACCACCTCAAAACCTAATGCCCTGGCAATAGTATCGGGATTTAATTCCCCCACTCTGGGTAGATCCCCGCTAAGTCGCCCAATTACCTTTCTGTTTTCGCCTAAAAAGTCAGAAATCATTTCCTCAATAAAGGGATAGCCATCTTCCAAAACCAATATTTTATCACAACAGTCAAATAAATATTTTATAGCTATTTTGGGCAGCGGGTAATGTGAGATCTTCAGAACAGGATAAGGACACTTTGCCTCTTCAAAATTTTCCATCAAATAATTGAAAGCGATCCCCGAGGCTATAATTCCCATGGAGGTATCAGGGGCTTTGATAAGTTCGTTAAACTTGCTTTTTTCCGAAATTTCAAGCAGCTCAGATTGGAGGCCAACCAGGTGTTTATACCTGGTTCGGGCATGCATAGGGATCAGCTGAAATTGCGTTGGATCTTCCGGCAGGTGAATGCTGTTTTGATTTTTGCTTCCCCTGGTTAAAATCCCGGCTCTTGAATGGGACAAACGGGTCACCATTCTCAGGAGCACCGGCAATTTTAATTTTTCCGACAGATCAAAGGCGTATCTGGTAAGCTCATAAGTTTCCTGCTGAGTGGAAGGTTCCAATATCGGAACCATGGCAAACTTTCCATAATAACGGGAATCCTGTTCATTTTGAGAGGAATGCATGGAGGGATCATCGGCGACAACAACAACAAACCCACCGTTAATACCTGCTACCGACATGTTCATAAAAACATCGGCAGCGACATTCAGCCCCACATGTTTCATAACGCACATCACCCTTTTGCCCGTGTAGGACATCCCCAGAGCCGCTTCCATAGCAGTTTTTTCGTTCACAGACCATTTTGAATGGATCTCCTTGTCTATGGCTGTCTTTGAGCGCTGAATATATTCAATGATTTCTGTAGAGGGAGTTCCGGGATAGCCATAGACACCGGAGATTCCGGCATCAATTGCTCCTTGTGCCAATGCTTCGTTACCTAAAAGAAGTTTTTTCATTAAATTCTGATTTTGAGACAAGTATTATTGTGTTCGTGAATTTAGAGAAATTCTCCCTTAATTTATATGATGAAAATCAGGTACAGGGCTTATATAATTATCAAATAACAAAATATTCCATTTTTAATATCGAAATAAAGAGAATATAACACCTAAAATTAGACAATTGACAATCCCCGGATCCATTCCTGGGAAATACCATTAATTGATTTCAAAGAAAAACAACATGTCAGGATTGATATTTCTAATGTTGATCAACTAAAAACCCAGCTCAATACCCCAGATTTCCCTTCTGATAAATATCATTTTAATTCCCCTAAAATATTTTTATTTTTAATTGGCAAAGGAGAATTTTATTGTCCCTTTTAAGGTAGCCAATAACAGAATCCGTGTTTTATTTGTCCCAAGGAAAAGAGGAAATTAAATAAGATATATTGAGACCCGCGCAACTCATAATGTATAGTAGTATGCAAGGGCTTTATATGGGGGGTCTGAATTGAAATAATCCTTATAATCCTCCTTAGACCCCGGAAGAGGATCAAAAAAAATCCTTTGAAAATCCTGGAAAAGCAATTTGCTAAAGGCCAAATAACAGGAGAACAGCTTGAGGCCTTCGAACAAACCATGGACCTCAACAATAACAAAGTAACCCATTGATATAAAACAACTTAAAATCATAATTATGAAAAAGCCGCTCTTTTTTTTAGTAATTACCATGCTGCTCATAACTGCGTGCAATCAACCAAAAAGCTCCACGCAGCTGCTCGATGATGAAACCCAACGCCTCGAGCTTATGGAGTTAATTGCAAATGACCAGGAGATGATGCGTGAAATGAGCGAGGTCATGATGAATAGCGAAAACGCAAAAATGATAATGATGCAAAACAAGGATATGCTGCCCATGATGATGATGATGGGCAACCGGCAAATGATGGGAAAAAATCCAGGAATGATGCGGGGAATGATGGGAAACATGATGCAACTGGCACAGACAGATTCTGTAATGAGGAATAATATGGCCGGGATGATGGCCAGTCACAGGGAAATGATGCAAAGTATGATGCAAACCATGCGGGAAAAGGGGATGATGACCCCGGAATGCATGAAAGCAAATATGGAGTTAATAAGCAAAATGGAGATGGAAGGGGACAGTCTGAGGTAGAATCCTGGGAATTGGCATAAGGCTGTGTTCTGGAAAAAAAATTAGCTCCAAATTTTAAAATAAACACAAATCAGGAATCCAGGATTGGTTAAGTGCACCTTTTTTTATTCCATTTTTAAATATTTTTCCAACGATACATCAAAATTGGTCAGATTTGGAAGACTCCGTAAACAGGCTCCGCTTTAAACGATTGGGAATTCATACCCAACACGAACATTTTGCTTATATGCGTGAAGATAGTGAGGTATGTATTTCTGAAGGTTTCGAAGCGCTCACCCGTATCCGGATCACCCATGGCAGAAAATCAATTGTCGCCAGCCTGAATGTAATTCGCACAGAGATATTACAGCCGGAGGAGATCAGTTTATCCGAGAGCGGGATCCACGCTTTAGCCATTGAGGAAGGAAAATATATCACCGTCTCTCACCTGAATCCCATAGATTCCTTAAGACATGTGCGCGCTAAAATATACGGGAATGATCTTTCGGAAGCTAAGATGAAAGAGATCGTTCAGGATATAGTTTCCGGGAATTATTCCAATGTACATCTTTCTGCTTTTATAACTGCCTGTGCCGCAAACCGAATGACAAATGATGAAATCACCTTTCTTACCCAAGCCATGATCTCCTGCGGAGCCCGCATCAGCTGGGGAAATAAATTGGTGGTAGACAAACATAGTTTAGGGGGGCTACCCGGAAACCGAACCACACCTATCATGGTATCCATAGTCGCAGCCCTGGGACTGACCATGCCAAAAACTTCATCCCGTGCTATAACATCTCCCGCAGGGACAGCAGATACCATGGAGGTGATGACCCAGGTCAATCTCAGCCTGGCACAAATTAAAAAAGTGATAAAAAAAGAAGGAGGCTGTATCGCCTGGGGAAGTATTGCAAGATTAAGTCCCGCAGATGATATTCTGATCCGGGTTGAAAAATCCTTGGATCTCGACAGCGAAGGCCAACTCATCGCATCGATTCTCTCTAAAAAAGCGGCGGCAGGATCAAGCCATGTGGTAATAGATATGCCTATTGGAGACTCTGCCAAGATCAGGAGCATTGAGGCTGCCAATACCCTTAAAGTTGAAATGGAAAAAGTAGCACATGTCATAGGAATTAAATTGAAGGTTGTCATTACAGATGGAACCCAGCCCGTTGGAAGAGGCATTGGCCCCGCTTTGGAGGCAAGGGACATTCTTTCCGTACTGAGAAATGAAGCCAGCGCTCCCCTGGATTTAAAGGAAAGGGCGATCCTGCTTGCAGGGGAACTATTGGAACTTTCAGGCAAAGTCGAGTCGGGGGATGGAAATGAAACCGCCAGAAAAACCCTTGAATCCGGGGAGGCTTATAAGAAGTTCATGGCCATTTGCCATGCCCAGGGAAGGTTTACTGAACCAAAACTAGCCCCCTATAAACACGAAATAAAGGCAGATCTTGCAGGAACCGTGATAAAAATAGACAACAGAAGACTTGCCAAAATAGCGAAACTTGCCGGAGCACCAAGTGATAAGGAAGCAGGTATTGATTTTATGGCCCCAATTGGAACCGAGGTGGAAAAAGGACAAACCTTGTATATAATCTATGCTGAATCCAGGGGGGAACTGGATTATGCCTTGGCGTATTACAATTCCCAACCTGGGATATTAACCATTGAATAAAGGAAACATCCATAACAATATAATTTCTGAGCCTGCAAAATCATTTAAATGGAGCTTACCTAAAGCAGGCTTAAACAAGAATATAAACCTATGATAAAACAGGGAACCATCCTTTTTGCCCTACCCGGCAACGAAGAGCCTACAGAAAAACTGGCCATGTATTTGAAAATTGAAAAAGGAGTCTCTGTAATTCGAGAGTTCCCCGATGGGGAAACCTATATCCAGCTCCAATCTGATGTTAAAGATAAACGGGTAATATTGGTTTGTAGCTTAGTTCAACCCGATAAAAAACTATTGCCGCTTTATTTCCTTTCCAAAACAGCCAAGGACCTGGGTGCCGAAAGCATCTGCCTGGTGACCTGGCTTATATGAGACAGGATAAGCGCTTTAGCCCTGGGGAAGGAATCACTTCGTTCTATTTCGCGAAAGTCCCCTCCGAATTTGCTGAAAGCCTTATAATTGTCGATCCTCATTTGCACCGCAAAAAATCGTTAAACGAGCTTTACGATGTCCCGAATAAGGTAATTCATTCTGCAAAAATTTTATCACAATGGATAAAGATCCATATTGAAAATCCTGTTTTGATTGGGCCGGACAGAGAAAGCAAACAATGGGTTTCCAAAGTCGCAAAAGACGCCGGGGCCCCTTTTTTTGTACTGGAGAAAACAAGACTTGGGGATAAACAGGTGAAGGTATTCCTGCCAGAGGTAGCGCTCTACAAAAATCACACTCCGGTATTGATAGGTGACATTATTTCCACTGCCAGCACCATGATTGAAGCAACGATTCAGCTTAGAAAGGCAGGGATGAGCGCCCCGGTTTGTATCGGTATTCACGCAGTGTTTTCCGGAAATGCCTATCGGGAACTCTTGAATGCGGGGGTGGCAGAGGTCATTTCTTGCAATACGATTCCGCATATAAGCAACCGCATCGATATAAGTGAATCCATCGCAGAGGCCATTGACTTGGAAATCCTCCAGGGTTAGAAACCAAAAACCATCTTCTCAGATGGTTTTTGGTTTCTTTAAATTATATCGCCCTGTATTTAAACCGGCTTTTTCTCACTTATTTTTTCCTTTTTAAAGAATACAGATCCTTTCTTCGGTCCTTCATATTACGCACACTTCCAAAGTTGTGCAATTCCTTGAGCAAATCCAAATCTACATCCACCAAAAGGGTACTTTCGGTATTTGGAGTGGCCTCAGCCTTAATTCCATTTACCGGAAAGGCAAAATCTGAAGGTGTAAATACGGCACTCTGGGCATATTGGATATCCATGTTATTCACTTTGGGCAGATTCCCTACAGAGCCTGCTATGGCTACATAACATTCATTTTCCACTGCCCGGGCCTGGGCACATATCTTCACCCTGGAATACCCGTTTTGGGTATCGGTCATAAAAGGCACAAAGAGAATATTCATTCCTTCTTCGGCCAAAAGCCTTGATAACTCAGGAAATTCAATATCGTAACAAATCAAAACCCCAATTTTACCGCAATCGGTATCAAAGGTTTGTAATTTGGAACCGCCTTTCATTCCCCAGGCAGATTCTTCAGCGGGAGTTATGTGCAGTTTTTCGTAACGCTCAACACTTCCGTCCCTGCGGCATAAAAAGCCTACATTATGCATATGCTCCCCTGCCGCCTGAGGCATACTTCCGGTGATGATGTTGATGTTATAAGTAATGGCAAAATCCCTGAATGTTTCAAGCAGCCTGTCTGTATAGGAGGAGAGTCCGCGAATGGCCTCTGCCTCATTTAAATGATTGAACTGCGCCATAAGGGGAGCATTGAACAATTCCGGGAACATAATAAAATCACTTTGATAATCGCTTACCGCATCCACAAAAAATTCAATTTGCTCCACCAGGGCCTCATAATCCTTAAACAATCGCATTTGCCACTGCACAAGGCCCAATCGCACCACTATCTTTTTTGTATCTATTAATTTGTCGTGCTTGGTATAGTAAATATTGTTCCATTCCATTAGAACCGCAAATTCCATACTCTCATGGTCGCCTGGCAAATAGCCTTTGATCACTTTCTTTACGTGGAAATCGTTGGAAAGCTGAAAAGAGAGCACCGGATCATGGATTTCCTTTAGCTTCACCTTTTCTATGTATTTTTTTGGGGAGAGCTCCTCGGCATAGTCGCCATAATTTGGGATTCGGCCACCAAAAACGATGGCTTTCAGATTTAGTTGTTCACAGAGTTCCTTCCTGGTTTCATAAAGCCTGCGCCCAAGGCGCATTCCCCGGTATTCCGGATGTATAAACACATCTATCCCATACAATACATTCCCCTCTTTGGTATGGTTTGCAAAATTTTCGCCTCCAATAATATCGATGTATTTATGGTCCTGGTCAAATTTATCGTAATCCACAATAATAGATAAAGCACAACCCGCAATTTTTCCATCAATAACAATACAGAATTGACCTTCGGGAAATTTATTTACCAGGGTTTTAATATCCGCTTTGCTCCAATAAGCATTGGCCATGCCGCTGTAACTTTTGATCATGGAAATTTTTAATTCCTCATAATCTTTAGCACGTAGATTGCGAAGTTCTATTTTTGCTGAATCTATCAATTTAATAATTTTTAAATTTTTGGCGAAGATACTCAGGAAATCATTTATCTAAAAAGTTAATTCTGCAAATTAAGAGAGATTTATAATTTCACCGACCGAATCTGCAAATTCTAAATGATTTTTGGTGATAGATTACAGTTAGTATTCTTAGATAGGCTTTCCTGGGAATTAATTTTTTTGCACTCCAAATAATCCTGATTTTAAAAATACTGAATCTTAAAAACCTCAATTCCTCCCCTGCCCAAATTTTATAAACCCCTGTATTCTCCCTCGCAAAATCATTTATTATGAGGAAAACCAGCGATCAAATTATTGCGGTTTTCTCATGCTTATAAAATTTTTATTTTGGCCCCATTAAGGAAATTTAAGCTCCAGATGATCTCTGGAAATTTGGTGAAATAAGCCCGGCCATTTTGGTTGCCAGAGGGATCCCTAATACCCCTTCCCTGGAAGGTCCTGTTTTAGAAATCTGTATCTCACCGGATCCTAAAGGGTGGAAAATAAACCGGGTTGTAGCCCTCAAAATCCTCCTATAAAATCCACTGTCTTAAATGGAAATTTTCCTACTTTAATTTCTTCTTAAATCTTCGCAGATTCACTTTTCTAAACCTGGTAAAATCTTAGCTTGTCCATGTGCTGAATCTCCCAAGGCGGAAGCCTGTTTTCATCATAAAATGACACCGGCCAGCAGCCACTTATCTGCTATCCTCCGGGACTGCATCTCGGGTAAATCCCCGTCTATTTTTCACCTATGCCACCTGCCTTTTTGAACCCTCTTCCTGGGTGGAATTTCTCGCGAGATCTGAGTTTATTTATCCCTACCGCACAGGGCAAAAGAACCGAGAAAAAACTATTAAACTGTATTTATCGGGTGGGGATGCAACCGGATAATTTGATCCAGGGAGCGGTCCATTTCCCAGGAAATCAATTTCAGGATCCAAACTCAATTTGGCAATAGAACAACCGGGGATATTAAAAAGATGCACTTTGATTTTTTTTGTTATCTTAGTTTCCTGAAACAGCCATTTTCCCGCTAAAAACTCTTCATAGACATTCTCTATTGCAACACCCTAATTACCTATTCACGAGTGATATATGGTATTTATATCAAGCTTTACTTTAAAATAATGACCTTCAATCCTTTTATTGTAAAACAAGACCCTTTCCAGGATATTTGCTATACTTTCGGCAGCCATTTTAACCTGGGTCGCAGGCTCCCCCATCCCCCTAAACCCGAGAAATACAATGCATAAATGCATGATTATAATATTATTCTCCCAGAGTTTTTCAAGGAGATATTTTTGAATTCCAACCCTAGAGGGAAGCTCTGCCTGCAAACAAAAAGCAGAGGTCTTCCGGTCTAATCCCTGCTTGATTTCACAGCGGATTTTCTTACCGGAACGCCTTGAAAGATGTTAAAAAACAGGCTGTTTTTGAGGGATCAATGCAGCTAGTCCTCAGGGGGAAACAAGACTGAAATTTTCGCTATATTCCTATCGCAAAAGACCTCCAAAATTATTTTTATTTTATCCTCCGAAGGCCTGAAAATCACGAAATATCAGAGGCGAATATACCGCAAGAATTTCCTCAAATTCCAGGATCGAATCGATCACAATCCTGGGGATTTTTTCATCTTTTCCGGCATCATTTTCCGGGGCTCCATACGCTTTAACAGGGGCTCTATTTCCGCCTCTGCCCCCAGGGATTCTTTCCACTTAATTTTTTTCGGGACCGCTAAATTTTTTAAATCTGTGGCAGGAATTTTCATGGATATTCGACCAAAATTTTCCGGCCCGAATCCCATAAATTACCTACTTTTTAACCTTGTTTTCCATCGCGGGCATTCATCATTGTGCCGCGAATCAACCCTGCCTGGCTGTCCATCTCCACGGATAAAACGCGCAGAGATAAGCAGCCTTAATCCCACGTAATGGTTTCCAGCTTCCCCCTGAATCACAATGGAAATATAATTCATTTTCTAAAATTTTAAATCCCCTGAAACACCGCATAAATGATTTATCTCCCAGAAAAATAGTGATCCCAGTTATAATAATTTCCGGTATATTTTTAATTTAAGGGCTTGGGAAAGTCTCACAAAACAGAAGTTTTGTTTACAGTCCCAAAAAGGAAAACTGCAATAAAGGACAGGAAACCGTCCATGGGGAGAAAGTCAATTTGTTGATCTCAAAGGGGCTGATCTGAATTGGGGAGAAAAATATTTTCAATACTAAGATGGCGGACCACCCCCCATAGAATGATTTTAAGCCATTTTCTCGACAAAAAAGTATTCTATAGCATAAGATGCTTCCAAGACGCAGGGGCTAAAAGGTGACCCCTGCACCGACAAACTAATGCTAATAATGAAGTTAATAACAGACGATGATTTTTTATTAATTGATCATGAACAAACATTACAATTTTATGATAATAGATCAATAGGAAAAGAATTAGACTATAAATCCAAATTTAATAGTTATTATTACAACAATCATATTTTTCTCAAATAGTCTTAAGAAACTAAAGAGTAAAAGTTTTCTTTTTGACGAATTTTACGAAAACTTAAAAACATTAAACTTGAACTTCTTAGAGGATTTGTATATAGACTTTGAAAAATTTAACATTGATTGTGGAGAGAAAAACACTTTTTTGCATATTTAAATTGGTGTAAACACAACAAGGATTATTTATACAAAACACTAAAAAACAGAGTGTTATAAATGAGTTGAATTATAAATATAGTGTTTTGCAATACAAGCATTCAGCCGTTTTGGGTGAGAGCTTGAATATTGGAGTGCTCATTTATTTTGAACTAGATAACTCCTTATTTTTCACTCATTCAAGTAGATTAGCAAGATTGAGATCAGTTTATGAGAATGTATCCGAGAAATCCATAAAGCATTATTTAAAGCTTATAAAATCTAATGTTTCTAAATTAGAAAGTAATATTGATAGTTTCTTTATCTCGGATATCGATAATTCTTTCGAATCTTTTATCTCTAATTATATTCTTCCTAGAGATGGAAGTGCTTTGCAGTTTTCTAAAATTAGAAATAATTTTCAATTTGATAAATCGAATAAACAAATTATAGATTATTTAGTATCAACATATTTGTTTGAAAATACAGAATCTAGAGCGAATAAGGATTGTGCTTTAGGAAAAAAATTTTATGAGAATATAAAAAAGGAATTGGGAGGTGATTTAAATCCTAACCTTTTTCAAAAGAACTATAAATTAAAGAATAATTCTGGTGTTGAATTTAGTTTCAAGTACGCTTGGCAGAATAAACATCGGCATTTAGTTAAACCATTGAATTTTGATTTAGTTGATGCTAAAAATATTTCAGAGAAGACGCATCGAAATATCGGTTTATTTATAGATTTGGAAGAAAATGCTAGGGATAAAGATTTAAAGTTTGATTTTCTGGTTGGAAAACCAACTAATAGAGAATTATATAAGGAATACGAACATTCTTTATATCTACTTGAGAGGTTTGAATATTCAATTATAATTGAAGAAAATAATATTAAAGACTATTCAAGGGAAGTAATTAATCCGATTATTAGGCTTTCCTAATATTATTTTGTTTTTTTTAAAAGGATAAAACCTTCTTTCTGATTTGATTTTCAATTAGGTATTACTTACAAGGTTCTCCTATATAATCAAGCACCGCAAGCCAGCAGGAAGTATTGATTAAAGACGAATTTTCGCATTTTTATTAACTTTGTTGGCTAAAGTTTATTCATTTCTCAGTTAATCTTGCAAATCATTTGGTCTGCTCCCTCACTTTATTTTAACATTAAATCTTGCATTGTAATTTTCATCCCATCAATCAATCCTTTGAAGATAATTCCTTTAGCATTTGGGGATATCTTTATACGAAAAATCAAATTTTTCAAAAACTCTTTTTTAATTGGAAAATCTAAATCCGAATCTGAAGAAGCGAAAAACCATGATGCTTAAATAAGTGAAACTGATGAGTCCATTCATCAATATCATCTATAAATGTAGGAAAATTACAAATGAATGATCTGAACCTCTTCTTTTTCTTGTTCAGATAGTTTGTTCCTGCACCGAGCATTAACACTATATGCAGGGACTCCATATGCTTCTAATAAATCATAATCATGACAACATTGAGGATTGTCAATATGGATTGCACACCCTTAATTATCTATAATCAGAAGAATTCCCACCCAGGGTACCCAAGGCACAAACCGCAACTGCTCCAGGGACCTATAAAAGCTGCCGAAAACCTTTATTTACGGATCCACATCTTTTAACCAGGAGGTTACTTCTTTGCTTTGGATTCCTGCAAGGCATAGATCGCAAAGCTTCCCAGCCAATGTCCCCCTTCATAGCTGTCACCCACTAAATTTGGAAAAGAGTAATTAACATGTAGGTTGGCCTGCCTTGTTAGATGAGAAAAAGTCTTTGGATCTTGATTTGCAAGACCGTAGAACACCCAGGCTCGGCTAAAATTAAGTCCATCCAGATGTACCAATTTTCCATCGGTCCTATCTGAAACTTCCCCCGGCTCCAAAGTGAAATCGGGGTTTTTTAGCTGAGGCATAAAATTATCTATCCATAGGGAAAAGGCGGCTTTAGACAACACCTTTCTCATTATATCCACCTCTTCCAGGCAAGGGGAAAGGAAATCGAAACCGCTGGGTTCCCAAGTGATGGGACAGTTTTTATCCTTGAGATAGAAATCATTTGCACGTTTTTCGATCAAGGTACGGAATTCCTCATTTTTTGTCGCCACGGCATAATCATGGGCAAAACTTAAGGCAAATGCCGTATTGGAATGTTCCCCCACCCGGACAGGGTAATTTAATTTTGGCAAAAACTCGGTATAACGGGTTACAATTAGATCTGTAAGGGGTTTTATATTTGCCGATAACCCGATGCCAAAATTAGAGTCCCAGGTGTTGAGTTCTTCAGAGAGTTTCAGAAGCCAGGCCCATCCATAGGTCCGCTCGTAATCCTGGCTGTGTTCGGTTTTAAAATAGGCGACTTCCGCGGCGATATTCTCCTTTGAAAGGGAGCTTTCCAGTTTTTCCTTTATCTCCCTCGCATTGTCGATCTGGGGAAATTGTTTCAATAATTTCACTAATGTCCAATGTGCATGTACTGAGGAATGCCAATCAAAACAACCATAAAATGCGGGATGCAGTTCCCCTGGAGATTTCAGTTCCGTCGCTGCGCCAAGGGTTTGCCCTAACTTATTGGGATACTCAGTTGCCAGACAGGCTAAAGGCAGTTTTACCAGGAGGTTCGCTTGCTCTAAATTCAATTCAATGATATCCTCATCCATTAGGGCATCAATTGAAAGTGCATTACTGGTATCTGCATCATTCTTCAGATTTTGTTCCTTATTCTTACGGTCTTCCCCTTTACATCCAATTAATAAGACAATTAAAAGTGCTAAAATTTTAGTTTTCATTCTATATGGGTTGTAAAGTGTTAATGATTCCTCAAATGTATTAAATCTTAAGCAAGGAATTCAAATCTTAGAAATATTTAACCTACAAGGCCATCCCGGCCAAAACTCCTTTTGTAAATTACCGGGCCATGGTGAGCAAGCCTGATTCGTTAACATTCTTGCAAAGCAGCTATGCTGCGGGAAGGCTTCCTTTTTGATAAAATAGCAATTTGCCCAGGCTACTGTTAGCGGATTCAGGCCTCCCTGATAAGAACCTGGAACATAGGCATCTCCTCTTTTAAAAGATCGGCAGATGAAATATTAGAGGGGATCCTCCTGAGTGGATATTTTTTTAAGGCCTTCCGGGCAAGCCTGCAAGATCATTTGCAGCTTCGGGAATCCCATTAACCCCGCAATACTTGTGGTGCCTGTTTCCGCAAATAAGCACCTTTAACGACAAATGAACTACCAGATGCACGCAAACCAGGCATCTGAAAAAAAAGCAACTGTATTACCTGCGCCTGCCAGAGGCGGGAATTGCGAAGAAATGAAATTTTATCTACCTAAAATTAGTCACCTTATGTGTGTGCAGCATATTTAATATTTCAAACAAATTTTCGGGTAGGTTCAATGATTACACCCCCGTCTTGTGATTTAGTTCAAAATCAATATAATCATACAAAACTACTGGTCGGAAATCTGTAGAAAAGAGGTTTACATGGCATTTCTATGGGAGTTACCCTTGCTGATGGAAGACAGACAAGGAGGAATAAAGCATGCTTCGGTAAAAATTCATGAGCGGCTGGTAAAGATAAAAAGCAAGGATACCGCTAAAAAATATCGCTTCCCACTCCTAAATTCAGCATACCAAAAAAGGCAAATGAAGTCTTTATCTTTATTTGCCTTTGCTATAATTTTTGATATACCGGAATAAAATTCCTGTTAATTAACCTTCAACACATTCTTTCGGTAATGCGCTACAATTCCATCAATGGGTCTTCTCACAATATTTCCTATTTCAAGATGATATGGCTGGGCAACCGCCCTGATGATATCTTCACTAAAATAAGCGATGGTCCCTATAAAATGTATCGGCACATTCTGCGCTTCTTTAAAACAAAGCACCCTGGTATGAATAAAATCCTCTACCCCTTCATGTACGAGCTTATAAAAATATCCGTTTCTCTCGTTGCTGAAAATAAATTCGGCAAAGGAAGCCAGGTAGGTGTTGGGGTTTTCTTTTTGATAAATATTCCTTTTGATCTCGTCTGAATCCAGATTATACGATTCTTCAAATTTCTTGGCGATATCCGGAGGCATGCGCTTGTAATAATAGTCGCGGATAAGACGTTTTCCAAAATAGTTTCCACTAGCCTCATCCATGAGAATATAACCCAGGGATTGTACTGCCATTTCTATATTTTCCCCATCAAAATAGCAGCTATTGGAGCCTGTTCCCAAAATACACACAATTCCCGGCTCGGTGGTTGCCGCATAAACCGCTGCTACAATATCTTCTTTAACCAATACATCCGAGGCATTGGTAAAAAAATTAGCTATTATGTCCTGAAGTAATTTCCTCGGAGTTTCCGTTCCACATCCGGCACCGTAAAAATGAATTTTATTCACTTTATTTTTAACTCCCTGAAGATCTGCATTTTCCTCAATCCTCTGTTCCAACATATGTTCGGGAAACACAGCCGGATTCAGACCTTTGGTCCTGGTTTTAAATACTTCTTCTCCTTTTTTATCGAGCAGGATCCAGTCGCATTTGGTGGAACCGCCATCGGCAATTAATATCATTTAGAATTTCTTTAGTAGTAAAAAAGGCTGTTTTAATCGCAAAAATTAAATGCTTTTAAAACAACCTTCAGATTCAGTTATTCAAAATTATGGATTATTTTACCCCTGCAACATAGGTCGCAAGATCAATAAGTTTGGCGGAATAACCATATTCGTTATCGTACCAAGCGACTAATTTAAAGAAATTATCGTTTAAGGCAATCCCTGCCTCTGCATCAAAATTACATGTATATGCATTGGATACGAAATCCTGAGAAACCACCATTTCTTCGGTATAAGAAACAATACCTTTGTAGTCTCCTTCGGAAGCTTTTTTAAAGGCTGCTTTTATTTGATCCATTGTAGCCGATTTTTCGGTCCTTACGGTTAAATCTACAACAGAAACATCTGCAGTTGGAACCCTGAATGACATTCCGGTTAGTTTTCCGTTTAATTCAGGAATTACTTTTCCAACAGCTACTGCCGCTCCTGTAGAGGAAGGAATGATATTCATTAAAGCACTTCTTCCGCCTCTCCAGTCCTTTTTTGAGGGACCATCAACGGTTAATTGCGTTGCAGTAGTCGCGTGTATTGTTGTCATCAATCCTTCAATAATTCCAAAGTTATCATTGATAACCTTAGCTAAAGGAGCCAAACAGTTGGTTGTACAGGATGCATTGGATACGATGGTATTTTCAGCCTTCACATCTTTATGATTCACTCCCATTACAAACATAGGAATATCTTTTGAAGGCGCAGAGACCACAACTTTTTTAGCTCCTGCTGTAATATGTTTTTGTGCCCCAGGCATATCTGTAAAGATCCCGGTACAATCCAAAACGATCTCGGCATTCACCGCATCCCATTTAAGATCTTCAGGATTGCGCTCAGCGGTAACTCTGATGGTTTTACCATTTACTAAAAGATTTCCTTCTTTTACCTCAACGGTTCCCTTGAAGTTTCCATGAACTGAATCATATTTTAAAAGGTATGCAAGGTGTTCAACTTCCAAAAGGTCATTTACTCCGACAACCTCTACATCCTTATTCTCCATAGCAACTCTAAATGCTATTCTTCCGATACGGCCAAAGCCGTTAATCCCAATTTTTGTACTCATTTTATTTGTATTTATCATTCTTAAATAGAAGTGATGTCTGCCACCCTCCTTAAATTTCTGTCTAATTTATCTCCACCTTTTATAGCGACATCCAAAGGTACTGAAACTACCTGTTGATGATTTATTCCAACCATAATTGTGCGTTCCCCGGCAATTATAGCATCTACAGAGCCAATTCCCAGTTTACTGGCCAAGACCCGATCGAAACAACTTGGAGAGCCCCCTCTTTGAATATGGCCCAACACGGATACTCTTATATCGTAATCGCTCAGGTTTTTTTCGATGACCTCGGCAAGTCCAAAAATATTCTTTCCACTTTTAACTCCTTCCGAGACTACTATAATACTAGATGTTTTACCAGACTCCCGGCTTCTCTGAAGAGATTCCAGCATTCTTTCGATCCCCTGGTCTTCTTCCGGGATCAAAATTTCTTCTGCTCCAGCCCCAATTCCAGCATTTAAAGCAATGGCTCCTGTGTCGCGTCCCATAACCTCTATAAGAAATAACCGGTTATGTGAACTCGCTGTATCCCGGATTTTATCAATGGCTTCCACTACCGTATTCAGGGCGGTATCAAAGCCGATGGTGTAATCGGTCCCACATATATCATTGTCTATGGTAGCGGGAATTCCAACAACTGGAAAATTAAATTCAGTATCTAATAAGAGTCCCCCGGTAAAAGTACCATCTCCCCCAATCACCACAAGAGCATCTATTCCTGCATTTACCAGATTTGCATGAGCTCTTTTGCGTCCTTCTTTGGTTCTAAATTCATTGGACCGGGCAGTTTTGAGGAAAGTCCCTCCTCTGCTGATAATATTTCTGACAGATCGGGCGTTTAAATCTTCAAAATCATTTTCTATTAACCCTTGATATCCCCTGTAAACCCCTGCGCATTCCAGGTTGTGATATACACATCCTCTAACTACAGCACGGATTGCGGCGTTCATACCGGGAGCATCTCCACCAGAGGTCAACACTCCTATTTTCTTGATTTTTGTTTGCATCTGGGTAAAAATATTCGTTTTTTGGGGTAAAACCTAATTTAACTATATACTCAATCGTTTTCGGTTAACAACTACTATAAAAGGTCCTCTTTTTGTTGCCAATATTGCATTATTAATAAAAAAAGTTATCAATTAATCATATTAACCCCACGGCATTATATCGATAATTATAGAGCTGCATCCTGAATAAGCTCAGGATTGAAATATTTTTGAATTCCTTCAGGATTTTGCACTGCCATTTTTGTAGTGGACTTTTTAAACATTCTTTGGATCTCTCCTGGTTTTTAGATGCCGGTTTGTTTGAACAAACCTCACTTTAAATCCCGATTCAAATTTTCGTCAGGATTCTTCTCTGGCAATTAAGCCGGCAAGAAAAACAGGGCTGTTTTTTCCTGGTTTTCTTTAACCCAATTTTCCACTTCTGGACTGTGAAAAAACCTTAAATTATCCAGAATAACACTGTCTTTTTAGAACTATTTTTTATCAACTGCTTTAAAAAAAGGAGTAATCTCTGAGAATTCATATTTTAAAAATAGATCATAAATTGCAGTTTCCCTTGATTCGTAAGACTTGAAATCATATTGACAGAACACCTTTTTGACCTCCCCATCCTGGTTGATGGGTTGCCTTCCGGAGCGAAAAGGCGCCCGGTTTGACAGTTATTTCTGAGAGCTGTTTCACCGACCCATTGAATTTCGGAATCTTCTGTTTTTGCACTTTTCACAATGGCAGGATATTCCTGGTCTAACCATAGCTGTACTTTTTCTGAACACTGTTCGTAAGCTTTTTTCTTTGGCTTTTGAGGTGTAAAACCCCATCTGCGCAAAAAATCGCCCATGGTATTTATAGCTAAAATTACACCAAACTCCCTTTCAACCCACTCTTTAACAGCCTGGAGATTCCATAAAGCATATTCTAATTTTAATTGGTCAGGAATTATGTCTATAATCCTCAATTGAATGCTTTCTCATTGGCAATACTCAAGGGTTTCTTGTCTTCTGATTTTAAGCCCTTTTTCTTTGATTTATATCCAGAATTACCACTTGTTTTATAATTCTTCCACCAATTTGAAACGGTATTTTTATTTACACCGAACAAATCCGCAACAGATCCTTTTTTTTACGCATTTCTTTATTAATGCGATCGCCTTTTTTCGATATCATTCCCTGTCCTAAAATCCTCTTTTCCCATAGAACTGCGCTACAGCATATTTACAAATATCTTACCGCTTG
The DNA here is from genome assembly GCA_041752645.1 of Gillisia sp. Taxonomy (GTDB): domain Bacteria; phylum Bacteroidota; class Bacteroidia; order Flavobacteriales; family Flavobacteriaceae; genus Gillisia. The sequence goes on from JBGSWA010000313.1 coordinate 22,106, forward strand.
GTCAATATTTTGTATTCCCAGGCTTTGAGATTCATTTCCTGATCAGGCTGTAGATCTACCTCTCTGGAATTCATGTAGTCCTCAAAGCTGCCTTGCAGCTCCAGGGTAAAACTAACCGGTTCTTTACTCATATTTGCTATGAACACCAGTTTTTCCCCTTGTTTCTCCCGCTCGAATGCCAGGACTTTTTCATCAGAAGATGTTTCTAGCCTGAGATATCCGGCTGCATCTTTCCCGCCGCTCAAGGCCTTGTTATTATTTTTTAATTTCCCTAATTTTTCCAAAACCGGCCAGACTTTCCCTTTTGTCTTAGGAATACTGTCCTTCTCAAAAAACAATATTCTTCGATCCAGGTCATATTCCTGCCCACTGTAAATTAAAGGCATCCCGGGAATGGTATAGGTCAATGCCAGCATGGTCTCAGATGCCTCCCCCAAACGCTCCCTGACGGTTCCACTCCACGAATTTTCATCGTGGTTGGTCACAAAATTCATCAGGATATCATCTCCCTGGTAAAGCGTATCAATTTTATTCATATACGCATCCCAATGGGCTACCCCTTTTTTGCCCTGGGCAATTTCATTTATAATATGATGTCCCTCCCAATTGTAGCCCATATCAAAGGCCTGGTCGAAAAGATCTTTTTCTTCAGATTCGGCCAACATAAATACAGGTTTGATTTTCTGGATTTTTTCAACCGCCTGTTCCCAAAATTCTGTGGGTACCTCCCCGGCAACATCTGCTCTAAACCCGTCAATATTGTGCTTTTCAACCCAATATTTCATCTCCGAGGTCATGGCTTCCCAAAGATCTTTATTGTCATAATTTAAATCGGCTGTATCGGTCCATCCCCAGGATTCTCCAGTCTCAGGATTTAAGGGGTCAATAATTTCCCCCTCCGCATTTTGGGTGTAATAATCCGGATTGCTTTCAATCCAGGGATGATCCCATCCGGTGTGATTGGCAACCCAGTCAAGAATTACAAACATTCCGTTCTGATGAGCGGTATCGACCAGATTTTGAAAATCTTCCTCCGTCCCAAATTCAGGATTTAACCCTGTATAATCGGCAATAGCGTAATAGCTTCCCAAATATTTGGCCCTTTCTTTTTCATCCTTAATCTCCGAAACGAAACCTCCTCCGGTGGCTTTCCTGTTTTTTATTGAAATAGGGTAGACTGGCATCAACCAGATTATTTTTACCCCCAGATCTTTTAGCTGCGGAATATCTTTGGTAAAGGCATTAAAGGTTCCCTGGGGTGAATATTGCCTGATATTGGCTTCATATATCACCGCAGATTCCATAACCTCCTCTGAAACAGAGGAAATACTTTGCTCCGGAATTTCTTCGGGGATCAGCTCACTTTTGTTTTTACAGGAAGCCATCATGGCAATTGTTATCAGGAATAGCGTTATTTTTTTCATCGTACTTTATTTTATTTGGTGTTGTTTTAGAAAATGTCAGCCTCTTGGATTTTCACAGAGATCTTTACGGTTCTTTTTGATCTTTATACCCCATAAAAGGCTTTGGCCTTCGGCCCAACTCTTTTAATTTTTATTCCCTGACCGGAGTCAGGGACAAGGGATCGTCCTTTTAATCCTGCCGGAGTTTAAAACTCCGCAGTTTATCATCTTTATTTTTTCTCCAATAATACAAACTCAAATTCAGAATCTATTAAAACCTGCCCATCTACAACTTCTGCTGCCCTGCCAGAATAAGAATCATACAGCATTTCACCGTTTCTAAAAGTTTTTGAAACATCAATTGATTTTTCTCCTTTGGGAAGATCGATGCCTATTACCACGGAATCTGTAAAATCGTCTTTGCTGAAACTCCTGGAAAAATAATAAGGCTGGCCAGAGATCATTCGGTGGATCCCGGCTCCAACGGCCGGATGATTAGCTCGGAACTGCCCGAGTTTCTGCCAATGGGTCAAAATCCGCTTGGTGTCTGCATTTGAATCCAGCTCCTTCCAATTCATAAAGGACCTTAGGGTAGCATCTCCCTCTGTGCCCTCAATTATCAAAGAACGCGCAGATTCATCCCCGTAATACACCTGGGAGGTTCCCGGGCTGAGCAGGAGTTTTGCTGCAGCTTCAAAGGATTTCTCACGCTCGGAATCAAAGGGTTGCCCATCGTCATGTGAGCTTAAATAGTTTAAGGTGCCATAATCCTTAAGTTCGGTGCTCAACAAGGTATGATATCGACTAAACAAGCTTTCGTAATCCATCTCCCTGGCATTCCATTTAAATTCGAAATTGATAAGACTCCGGAAGGCGTTGTCAAAATAATTGACTTTTTTATTCCCAAAATCAAAAGATTGGCCATTGCTGATCCCATAATTATATACTTCCCCAACCAAGTAGAACTCATTGTTGTCCAACACTTTTTCAGGGTTGTTCCTTTTGAATTCGGCAAAAGAGTGATCGGCTATTTCCTTGAATTCCTGCCAAACATAGGCCTCGGTATGCTTAACGGTGTCCACCCTATACCCATCAATCCCGAATTCCACGATATAATCCGACAACCATTTCATAATGTAGAACCGGGGGGCACGCGGGTGTCCGGTGCGCTCGAAGAATTCATCTAATTCCGCAATTTCCTGCTCATATCGTCCCTCCGCGCGCCATTTCTCGAGCAGTTGCGGCGGCAATTCAACGGCCTCATTAGTCTCCGTTTTAATATCCGGCAGGTTTTTTACCAGGCTGCAGGTAACTGTGCTTATAAAATCCTGGTAGGAACAAGGATTGTTGTTACGCACCCATTCTGAGGGCCAAACCGGATCCTTTTCCGTCACGGGACCAGTATGATTGATCACTGCATCGAGCAAGATCCGGATGCCTTTTTTATGAGCAGCTGCCACGAGTTCTTTTAAATCCTCCCCGCTGCCGTAATTCGGGTCGATTGAAGTCCAATCCTTTGTCCAGTATCCGTGATATCCATAGGTAATTCCAGTGCCTTCATTTGTAGGGCCGTGAATTTGCTCCACCACCGGGGTCATCCAAATAGCATTAATTCCCAGGTCGGTGAAATAGCCTTCCTCAATTTTTTGAGTGATGCCTTTTAAATCGCCTCCTTCAAAGCCGCGCAGTTTTCCTGCCTCCAGGTCCCTGTCAAAATTGATATCGTTGGAAATATCTGCATTGTTAAACCGGTCTATGAGCAAAAAATAAATAGTGGCAGCCTCCCAAATAAAGGGAGAATCGCTTTGGGATCCTGCAAAAGGCTCCGGTTTATCTTCACTTTTTTTTCCCTGGGTATTGCAACTTATTGACATCGATAGTATGGTTAAGATAAATAACTTCTTCATATCTGCTTATTTTAGCTTTAAAATAAATGATTCCAAGGGAGCCAGTTTTATTTGAATTCTTCCTTTTTGATCCACAACCTTTAATTCTGAACTGAAATTTCCATAAAGTTCCTCAGATAAAGGATAAGAACCCTCTTCCAGATTCCATTCCTCAATGAGTTCTTCCGGGATCTTAAGAGTAAATTCATTTGAGCTTTCTGCATCAAAATTTGAAACAATGACCAGCTGCTCCTCCCCGCTCCAACGTGCAAAGGATACTACCTTATCCGTATAATTCTCTGTATTTGCCCTGTTATAGGTGTGAAGATCCTGATACTTTGAAGCCAGGGCAGAACTGTTTATGGTGAAATTTAATAATCTTTTATAGAAGTCGCGCAGATCTTTTTCTTCCTGGCTCGATTCTCCGCCATCAAACTGCTTGTTATTTACCCACCTCTGATAGGCAGGCACCCCAATATAATCAAATATCGAGGTTCTGGAAGGCTTTCCAAATCCGGCATCCTCCGCTCCCGGCTCTCCCAATTCCTGTCCAAAATATATCAAGGTCGGTGAAGTACTGATAGTGGCAGATACGACCATGGCAGGTTTTCCTTTTTCCGGGTTTCCGGCAAATTCGGGGCTTGCGATGCGTTGTTCATCGTGATTTTCCAGGAAGTGGACCATATGGTGTTCAATATCCTTTAAATCTTCCTGAATCGGCGGAAGTTGATCGGTGCTCCCATGGCCTTGCATAATGTTTTTAAGGGTATCATAGAACTGCACCTTATCATAGAGGTAATCCATTTTTCCTTTTTTGATATAATCCCTGTACAGATGCGGTTGATACACCTCTGCCAGCAAAAAGGCGTCTGGATTTTTTATTTTTATGGCCGAATTCATATAACTCCAAAACTCAACAGGCACCATTTCTGCCATGTCAAAACGGAATCCGTCAACGCCCTTGTCTATCCAGTACAAGGCGATGTCCTTAAATTTCCTCCAGGAATCGGGAATGGTTTTGTCCTCCCAAAACTCCATATGTGCCTGGTAATCTTCAGATTCAAAACCAGCCGGCAATGCGTCAAAATCATTTTTCCCGTCAGGAGCTATGCCGTAATTGATTTTAACGGTTTCGTACCAGTCATTCATATCGGGTTGGGATAAACGCGAACCATTTCCGGTCCATTTTGCCGGATTTTCATCAAATTCTCCGTCGGCCAGTGGATGCGCTTCTCCCCCCAGGGGCTGGCACCCATCTTTCCACTGCGGCACCTTAAAGGCTTTTCCCGGATTGTAATAAAAACTATTGTCCCGATGATAGGCCAGGGTGGTATCATCTTGCGCACCAAAATCCGTAACCCCGGAGGGATTGGTCAGTCCCTGATAATTTCGCGCCACATGGTTTGGCACAATGTCAATAATCACCTTGAGGCCAGCCCTGTGAGTCCGGGCGATCAGGGCTTCAAATTCCCCCAGGCGGTTGGCAGGGTCTACTGCCAGATCCGGATTGACGTTATAATAATCCTTTACGGCATAAGGGGATCCTGCCCGGCCTTTAACGATATCCGGATCGTCGTTGGAAATGCCAAATTCGGTATAATCTGTTATCACATCGTGATGCGGTACTCCCGTGTACCAAATATAGGTGACCCCCAGCTCCTTTATTTCCTTCAGGGCTTTATCTGTAAAATCATTGAATTTCCCTACCCCGTTTTCTTCCAAGGTGCCCCAGGATTTATTGGTGGTATTGGTGTTTCCGAATAAACGTGTAAACACCTGGTAGACAACCTGCTTTTTCTTTACTTCCAATGTAGTCATAGTTTGTTCCCCTTCTGGTTTTGGTTCGTCTTTACAAGCGAAAAAAAATGAACTAACCACAAGTAGTATACTTAAATTTATTCTGTTCATAAGGACTTTTATATTTATTATTAATCCTTTAGCCAGCTCATTAATTATACGAACTTTTTTCAAATGCCAAAGGTTATGCTACTGAATATGATGTGCAATAGTTTTTATTGTTTCATTAAGTTAGTATCTGTCAGGAAAAATGCTCAAATTTTTAAATTTTGCACCTTTCCTGGGAGTTGACTTCAGATTTAATTGAATTCAATTTTTATGGTGGTACGAGCTAGTTCAAACCGTACCGGAATATGGAGCTTCTTCTGGTGCAAAAAGTTCTTATTGGTATATTTTATCCCGTTTACCCAAACAAATCCCATGGGTTTTTTAAGGTTTTCAACGGTGATCTCTACAAGTCTTACCGCGCTTGTCGAATTCCCCCCGGCTTCTTTCTCTATGGTTATATCTAAGGCATCCCCGGAGTAACTGCTTTCAAATTTAAGTAGTTCGTAGCTTCCTTTCTCAAAGGAATCAGGGGTTTTCCCATCGTCGTGATAAACATAAGAACTGCTCTGCTTAATTTGCTCATCAAAATAATAATGTACCTCAAGTGTTTCCCCGGAATAATCCGCCGTGGTCAGCATAGGTTTTGCCATGGCAATAAAAGCTCCGCCCCTTACATAGGTTGGAATATGATCCTGGCTGAGAGAAACGCTGTCCCTGGTGCCCCCTGGGTGCTTTTTTCCTGTATAAAAATCAAACCAGTTGTCCTTTCCGGGAAAATAAACTTCCTTTTTATGTATTGAATCCTGCAATACAGGGGAAACCAAAAAATCATTTCCCCATAAATAGGTATCTGCCACCTTGTAGATCTCAGGATTTTCAGGCTCTTCAAAAAACAAGGGTCTCATAAGTGGAATTCCCCTTTGGTTGTTCTCAAAGGCCAGGGTATAATTGTAAGGCAGGAGTTGATACCTCAATTCGATCGCCTTTTTGGCCAGGGCTTTTGTCTCTGGTTCCTTAAAAACCGGCTCCGAAGCCACAGCTTCCTGCGCATGTGGACGGTAAATTGGTTGAAAAACCCCGTATTGCAACCAGCGAATATAAAGTGGGTCATTCTGCAAATCTCCGGCAAAACCCCCGAGATCTGAATGCATATAGGCAAGGCCCTGCATGCCCATTTGAAGGGAAATTTCCGGCTGCGATTGCAATCCACCCCAACTCCTACTCACATCCCCGGACCAGGGGATTAGCCCAAAGCGCTGGGAACCCGCGGCCCCGGCGCGCATAAGAATGAAAGGCCGCTGCTCCGGGAAATCCCTCTGATATCCTTCAAAAATCATTTTTGCCCAGGCATGTCCGTAAATATTGTGCATTTCCTCGGCGCTTCCACCAAGATGTTGCAATTCAGCGGGATGCACCTCAGGTTCCCCCAAATCTCCCCACCACCCGGCAATGCCCATTTTTGCCAGGTCTTTATAAATATTCCAAAACCAGGACTGAGCCTCGGGCTTGAAAACATCTACAAGGCCTGTATTTCCAAAGTAAAAATCGTAGGTAAATGGATTTCCTGCTTTATCTGTGGCCAGAACTCTCCGCGATACAGCCTCTTCCCACCTTTTTGAGGTGGTTAAAATAAAAGGTTCGCTCACCAGGATCGTCTTTACCCCCTGCCGGGCTAATTTGGCAATCATTTTTTGGGGTTCCGGAAAGGAATCCCTCTCAAATTCAAGATTGCCCATAGTCCCCTTCATTTCCTTTCCAAACCAATACAGGTCCAGAATTACCGCGTCAACAGCAATGGAATCCTCTTTAAATCTTTGGATGGTTTGCTCCACTTCCCTTTGTGAATGATACCCGAACCTGCTGGAAAAATTTCCCAGGGCCCAGCGCGGGATCATAGGTTGTTTTCCTGTTAAATCGGTGTACTGGTCGAGCAGATCTTCCCAGGAATCCCCCGCAACCACCTGATAGGTTTTTCTTCCGCTGATGGTTTCATATTGCAGGGAATTGTCTTTTTTACTGTCCAGGTCCAAAAATCCTATTGGTGCGTTGTCAAAATGAAGCAGGTATTTATTTGACGAAAAAACGATCGGCAAGGTAAAATTGAGCAATTCCGATCTGTCCCCGTATCCGTAATGGGCGCGGTTATAAAGCTCAAGCCGGTTTCCCCGCCTGTTCATGCCAAGGGCGCGGGCGCCACCGCCCATTAGGACCTCATCAGCGCTTAAATTAAAATCCAGGGTTTCAAATTCTTCGGTTTTAACATAGCCCTTTCCCTCGCTGATTAAGAAATCCTCCTTATAAAAGTATAAAATCTGAAACGGATTTTTCCGGATCTCGATGCTAATTCCTGAGCTTGTCAGCTCGATCTGCTCCGCTTCCTCCACCACCCTGAATTCCAAATGCGAAGGCTTTAAAACCACCGCGTGTGATTTCGGATCGTAGTTTTGGCCCACAGGAATAAAGGTGGTTTCAATAATTTTGGTAGAATAGGGCTTTATCAGGTAAACCCCATCACTGGTTTCTATCTCAAAAAGGGAATCCTTTTGAGTCAGCGAAACATATTTTCTGTCCGCATTCTGGGCATTTAGAAATGAGAATCCCCCAAGAAGAAAAAACAGGCTTAGCTTAAATAACTTCATCTAGTTTATAATTTTGTTGTGAACAGCAGAATGCCTTTTGAATTTAATTGCAAGTCGCCTTCAAAATCAAAAGTTTCTCCCGTTATAATATTTCTAACAGGTTTCCCGCTTAAGCCAACTTCCTCAAACCTGCTTAAATCCAAGGTGATCGGTTGCTTGTTTTTGTTCAATATTACCGTGAGGATTTCATCATTTTTTTTCCTGAAGAGCACATAGATTCCATCTTCAGGTGCAAAATGAATTGTTTTTCCGCTGTGGATGGCCTCACTGTCTTTGCGATAATTAAGCAGCTTCTTTAAAAATTTTTGCATTTCAGTCTGGTCAGGGCTCAATCCTTCCCCTGAGAAGGCGTTTACCTTATCCTCCTTCCAGCCCCCTGGAAAATCCGTCCGTATAAGGCCGTGATCACCAGGTTTTGCTGTGTTTTCAATCAATACTTCTGTTCCGTAATACAATTGTGGAATTCTCGGCAAGACCAGCAGATACCCCAAGGCCATTTTGGTGTTCCCGACATCTTCTTTTAGCTGGGTAAAGATCCGGTCCATATCGTGGTTGTCCGGAAATATCATTATTTTTTCCGGATTGGCATAGGAGAAATCATTTGCCAGACCTTCATAGACCTTCACCAAGCCCTGATCCCAGCGCTCCGCTTCATTCAAGGCCTCGACAAGTGCCTTCTGCAGGGGAAAATCCATGGTGGAGCTCAAATTCGATTCGTAGCCATCTTTATTAGTTGCACCTTGCTGCCAATACCCGACAAGCAGCGGATTGGTGCTCCATTCCTCGCCAACAATGCTGAAATATGGATATTCCTCCATAATAGCTCCGGCCCAGGAAGCCATGAATTCTTTGTCCGCATAGGGATAGGTATCCTGCCGGATTCCTCCCAAGTCCAGGGTTTCTATCCACCAAATACTGTTTTGGATCAGGTATCTAGCCAACAAAGGATTCCGCTGGTTTAAATCGGGCATGGTAGAAACAAACCAGCCTTCGCTCATTAGATTCTTATCCTTTACCGAGCCATAGGCATCCTGATTTGTGGTCCTTCTGTGATTTGTTGTGACAATAATATCATTTAAAAAATCCTCCTGATAATTCACCCAGTCCTTCCCGGGCAAGTCTTTCATCCACCAATGTGCAACCCCAATATGGTTTGCGACCTGGTCCATGATCAGTTTAATCCCTTTAGCTTTCGCGGCCCTCGACAATTCGATATAATCCTCCAGGGTTCCAAAACGCGGATCTACCTGGTAAAAATCAGTCATGGCATACCCGTGATACGAACTTTCTTTCATATCATTGGTCAGCACCGGGGTTGGCCAAATTGCCGTGAAGCCCATCTCGTCAATATAATCCAAATGAGCAGTAATCCCTTTAATATCCCCGCCATGTCGTCCATATCCATCATTTCTGTCCATGGTTTTTTCGCTCATGGTCTTCAGGATGTCATTTGACACATCCGCATTTGCAAAACGATCCGGGGTGATCAAATAAATAGCATCCGAACTGTTAAAACCCTCGCGCAATTTTGAATCCCTGGCTCGTTGCTTTAATTCATAGGCAACGGAGAGGGCAGGGCGCTTTCCGTTTTTGGAAAAGTTGATCTTGAAGCTACCCGCACTGGCTTTGGAAAGGTCTAAATTCAGAAATAAATAATTGCTGTTTTGTGTTTTCTTTAATTCTATTATCTGAATATTTTTATTGTCCACCGAAACCTCAAACCCGGCTATATCTTTCCCGTAGATCAATAATTCCAGGTGCTCATCTCCCATATCAACCCACCAGAAGGGAGGCTCCACTTTTTGAATTTGAGCATGAAAATTAAGACTTGTGAGAATTAATACTAAAAAAATTATTCTATTCATTTTTAAAATTTAGAAAAAGGTTAATACCAGTGGCAAAAAAAGTTTAACTCGTAAGCAGTGTGAAATACCATATAAATCCTCCCGCAGTGGGGCTTTGGGAGAGGGTTCTTTATACGCTTACCAGTTCATTTGGTTTGAGCTGCGTATTTTTTCCGCGGACCAAAATATGTATGGCCTCGGTCCCCTCCAACAAAAAGCTGGTTTTATCTGAAGCCACTTCAATTTTAAGGATCTGGTTTCTAAAATTCACCTTAAAGGAATACCTCTTCCATTGTTCCGGGATCCTGGGGTGAAATGAAAGTTGATCCCCCACGATTCGCATGCCGCCAAAACCTTCGACAATACTCATCCAGGTTCCGGCCATACTCGTAATATGGCAGCCTTCTTTTACCTCGTTGTTATAATCGTCCAGATCCAGTCGCGAGGTGCGCAGATAAAACTGGTATGCCTGAGCGGTCCTGCCAAGTTTCGCCGCCTGAATACTGTGAACGCAGGGAGAAAGCGAGGATTCATGTACGGTTATAGGTTCATAAAAATCGAAATGCCTTTCCAGGGTTTCCTGGTCGAAATTTTCTTCAAACAGGTAAAAACCCTGCAAAACATCTGCTTGTTTGATATAACAGGATCTCAGAATCCGGTCCCAACTCCATTTTTGATTGATGGGCCGATGCAGCTTGTCCAGCTTTGCAACAGGGATGATCTCTTTGTCCAGGAATCCATCCTGTTGCAGGAAGATATCATGCTCCTGGGAATAGGGGAAATACATAGCATCCGAGACTTCCTTCCAAGACAAAAGTTCTGTTTCGCTAAGATTGGTATGCCCGAAAATTCTATGGTAATCCTCGCTGTGCCCGTCCTTCACTTTTTCGATCATCTCCATACAATACTCAATACACCATTTTGCGAGGTAGTTGGTGTACCAGTTATTGTTCACATTATTTTCATATTCATTTGGACCTGTAACCCCAAGAATGACAAACTTGTTTTTGGGGCTGCTGAAGTTGGCGCGTTGGTGCCAGAAACGGGCAACGGCGATCATGACCTCCAGTCCCTTTTCAGGAATATACTCAAAATCCCCTGTGTAGCGCACATAATTGAAAATAGCAAAAACCATCGCCCCGTTACGGTGAATCTCCTCAAAGGTGATCTCCCATTCGTTATGGCTTTCCTCCCCGTTCATAGTGACCATGGGATAGAGGGCGGCTCCATTTGAAAATCCGAGTTTTTCGGCATTCTCGATGGCTTTTTCCAGGTGATTGTAACGATAGGTCAATAAATTCCTGGCGACCTGCTGGTCCTTGGTAGCCATATAAAAAGGAATGCAATAGGCCTCGGTATCCCAATACGTGCTGCCCCCGTATTTTTCCCCGGTAAAACCTTTAGGACCGATATTAAGCCTTTCATCTTTGCCCAGATAAGTCTGATTGAGCTGAAAAATATTGAACCGGATCCCTTGTTGGGCCTTCACATCGCCTTCAATGGAAATATCGGCCATTTCCCAGATTCGGGACCAGGCTTCTTTTTGCATCTCCAGCAACGCTGAAAAACCATAATCCATTGCTTTTGAAAGCACTTCCTTTGCTGCGGAAACAAGGCTGTCCCTTTTGTGGTTCATATCTGTTACATAGCCCCCGAATTTTTGAAGCACCAGGGTATCCCCTTTCTCAAGGGCTACTGAATAAGAAAACACCACTTTATTTTCCTGTAATTCCTTTTCAAAATTCCCGGCAATTTTTTTATCATTCAGAAATACCTCCGTTTGCATAAAAGTACAGGCGTGAAATTCGGTCTTTAGGGTTTTTGAAATAATAAAACCCTGCTGCTCCTCAATTTTGAGATCAAGGGTTTCCCAAAAACGTTCATCCCAGTTGGCATCGGTATTTGTAATTCCGCTGTCCAGGTAAGGAGAAAAGGTGATTTTTGCAGGAGAATTTAAAACCTCGATCTGGTACCTAATCGCCCCCAATTCGTCCAAATCCAACGATAAAAACCGGGTGGCAATTACCTTGACTTTTATATCATTTACAAGGGTTGCCGTAAAACTGCGGCGATACCAACCCTCCTTCATATTCAATTCCCTGCGGAAATTTTCAATTTTCTTGCAGGTGTTCAAATCCAGCGCCTCATTGTCCAGGTGAACATCAATCCCAATCCAGTTGGGAGCATTGAGCACCTTTGCAAAATGTTCCGGATACCCGTTTTTCCACCAGCCTACCTTTGTCTTATCAGGGTAATAGACCCCCGCGATATAACTACCCTGAAATGAAGGCCCGCTGTAGCGTTCTTCAAAATTGGCGCGTTGGCCCATTACCCCGTTCCCGATGCTGAATAAACTCTCCGAAGACTTTACAAGTCCTTTCTCAAATCCATCTTCAATGATGGACCAGCTATCTGCTTTAATATAATCCTGGTTCATATCTGGTTTGTTATTAGTTGGTTTATAAATACTGTCTTAATTTCGGTGAAATTTGAAAAAATAAAATCTGCTTCCTTTAAAATCTCAGGATTCCCGATTCCGATACTGATCATCCCTGCAAAATTTGCAGCCTGAATTCCTGCTACGGCATCTTCAAAGACTACACAATTCTCGGGTGCCACCTCTAGTTTGGAGGCCGCTTTTAGAAACACCTCCGGATTTGGCTTTGCTTTACTGACATCATTTCCATCTACCACCGCATTAAAGCTTTGGAGCAGGCCAGTTTTTTCCAGGATGATCCTCGCATTTTTACTGGCCGATCCCAGGGCGAAGGGAAGCTTGTTTTCTGATAAATAGGCAATCAGATTTGATACCCCCGGAAGGAGATCTTTTTTTGTCATGGAAGAAATATAGGAAAGGTAATTGTCATTTTTCAGAGCCATTTGCTCCATAAACTCATCCTGTGAGAGACTAACCTTGCCCCAATCGAGGATAATTTCCAGGGATTTTACCCTGCTTATCCCCTTGAGCTGTTCATTTTGGGCCTCTGTGATGTCGAAGCCTAAATTGTTGGCGAGCTTGCGCCAAGCCAGGTAATGGAATTTTGCGGTATCCACAATTACCCCGTCCAAATCAAATATAAATCCGATATCTTTTTTCATTTAAATTTTTATTATTGCCGTTTCATCAACATCCTTTACCCTTATTACCAATACCGCAGCAATCAATAGAGAAATACCACTGATTAACAAGGCATAAATCGGGTTGCCTCCATAAAAATATTTTACGATCGGCCCTCCTATAATGGCATTTATGATTTGTGGAATTACAATAAAGAAATTGAAAATCCCCATATAAACACCCATTTTTTTAGCGGGAATTGATCCCGCCAGAATTGCATAAGGCATGGCCAAAATACTTGCCCAGGCAATACCGATTCCAAACATGGATAAAAACAACCAGTTTTCGTTTGGCACAAAATAAATTGATATAAGTCCTAATCCACCAACAGCCAGGGAAACGGCATGGGTCATTTTTCGACCTATTTTTTTAGCAATTGCCGGCAAAAAGAAGGCGTACACAGCCGAAACCATATTGTAGACACCAAATAATATTCCCACCCAGTCACCCGCAATCTGATAGGCAGATCCGTGATCATCCAACGACAAACCATAAATGTGATGCGCGATGGCGGGTGTTGAAAATACCCACATCCCAAACAAACCAAACCAGGAAAAAAACTGAACCGAACTCAGTTGCCTCATCGTTAAAGGCATTTTTTTGAAATCGGAAAAAATATCCAATAAGCTCGATTTTTCCTCCGCCGCTATTTCTTCTTCACTTTCCGGGGTGCTGAATTGTGCCGTTTCTTCAGGGGAATATTCTTTGGTAGTAAATACGGTAACTAAAATACTTATGATTAAAACTGCAGCTCCTACCACAAAAGAAAGCAATAGGTTTAAAGGAACTTCCCCTTCTGCTGCCTGATTAGTGACCCCAAACCAATTTGACAACGCATAGGGCAGCCAGGAACCTATTACAGCCCCGATACCTATTAAGATGGTT
>JBGSWA010000314.1:0-3060 GCA_041752645.1 Gillisia sp.
GTAAACACTGGCTACACCCTGCATACCCATTCTGTTTTCGCCACCCACAATGTCAAGCCTGCCATTTTCAGGATTAAGTAATTGAACTGCTTTTAACCGGTAATCATTTCCTAATTCTTTAAAACTGCTTACAAGTATTTCTGTTGCTTCCGTTATGGAATAACGCTTGAAATCGTTTTTAATTTCTCTTGAGTATTTTATAGCAAGTGAAGCGTTGTTCTCAATTTCTTTAAAAATTGATTCCAATGTTGTTTGAGGCAAAGAGAGTTTATTGCAGTTTTCGTCCATCAGGCTTTTGTATTTTTTTGCAACCGAAAAGGAGTTGAGTCCTTTAATCATTTGTATATAATGATAGCCTAAAGGAATTGTTACACTTGAATATGCCCCGTATAATTTTTGCTCTCCTTCTGTTCTTATATTTTCGTCAGCATGGTTTTGCCATACCTTCATATCATAAAATAAGTCAAGAGTATCAGTTGGCGAGTATATGGTGTCTGTAGGTATGGAGTTAATTAAATTATCGTAATACTGATTACTTTTTAGATAATTAAAAGGTTTTAATAGTTCTGTTTCTGATTGAGACAGTTCATGTACTTTATTTTTAATGATGCTGTTTATATAAAATGAATATGGCCTCATTGAAGGTAGAGCTAACAGGCTTTTGATAGTTTTAAGAGGTGCCGATTTGATATAGTTTTTGTAGATACTTCGTTGTACCTGCATTACATCATAAATTGAATCTTCTAAAACTGAAGCCTTTTGGTTAGTAGTATTGGTTGCATATTGCAGGAAAAGATATAAATCCATTTTACGAAAATCATACTCCAGCTTACTTAGGTTTACCGTCAGGTTCTGTATATTTTCTGGCGTTGCTTTCTTTTTAAGATTTTGCTTAAAAGTTTCACTCTGGCTGCTGAATTTTTTCAGGAATAAATTAAAGGCAGTAGGGGTACTGAAAAAATTCTTATTAAGATTGAATTTGTAGAGATTGACTAAACTATCTGGCACTGGCTTAAAACCCTTCTGCCCGAATACTTGCGAGATAGTGCATGTAAATATAATGATTGCAATCAAAACTATTCTGCTTATTGAGGATGGTGCAATTTTATAATAATTTAAATCTACTTGCATTTTGTTTTTTTCGTTTTATGTATATTAATATCTGACTATTACTAAAAGCAACGTAACATTCAATTATAAATTTCTGAATGTATCTTTTAAAATCACCAGCCAACCAGTTTTAACTTCAAAAAAACCGCCTTTGCAATTTTTTTCATTTTTTGTGAATACCAGGTAATAAATTCCACTGGGTATTTGTGCAAAAGCATATTTACCCATATCATCAGATATGGTTTCTGCAATTTTCTTACCCTCAATTTTACTAAAAAGTGTAACTGTAGTTTTACCGATACTTCTAACGCTGTTATTAAGTGTAGTGCCAATAATATTATTCTTAATTTCGCTGGCTGGTCTTTCATATTCAGCAATCAGGTTTACCAATAAATTAGCAGGTACAGAAGTAAACCACTCAGCATAAGTGCCACCAAATTGCCTGCGTTGCAATTTTAGTTTTCCATTATAAAAGTTATTTGAAAATACAAATGACAGCACTAATTTTTTATTATGCAATGGATAAAGTTGCCCCATCGAAAAAATAAAACTGGAATCCGATACTCCATTTACCTGCTTAAATATTATCTGATGCAAACCGGATTTAACAAGTGAGAACTTAAAAGTGCCATCCGGTTTAGCAGTAACACTATCAACAATATTATTACTCCCCGTTTCTTGCAAAAAAATAGTAACTCCCGAAAGTGGCTTAAATTTTTCATCAGAAAGTTTGCCGTCAATAGTGCCATTCAGATTTGTTTGAGCAGACAGATGAGCAGACAGCAACACTGTGATGAGTGAAAGAAAGTATTTATGTTTGGTCATTTACCTGGTATTATAGTTTAATGAAGACCCCTTGTTTTATACGGAAGAGTATATTTTTAATAGCCTCAATATTTAGTAATGGATTTTCCTGAAGTACCAGGAAGCTGGCTTCATATCCTTCTTTAATTTCGCCGATTTTTCTTTTAGGAAATATTGACTGCGGTGTGTTGATTGAATAAATGGTAAGTAACTCTTTATTTGAAAAGAAATTGTACTTAATTAATGTGTCAATCTCAGGTGCTACTGTGTTTCCAAAATAATCTCCACCGAGGGCTATCGGTACTTTTGCTTTATATAATGCCTGAAGTATCTCTTTTTTGTATTTTAAAACTTTAATATAATTTTCTTGGTAAAAGGTAGGATTCCCAGTTGAATCATACTTTGTTGTTCCGTGAATATTTACAGTGGGAATAACAGTTAAACTTACTTTTTTGAAAAGACTTACATCGGTTTTTGTGATACAATACTTTAGCTTAGTTTCTTCTCTGCCATCCCAAAAGTACCCGGGAAGGTGTGCTAAAACATCAACACCAATTCTTGCACACACTCTTGCATCATCGGCAGTTTCAATATGGGCAAAAACCCTCAATCCTTCCTTATGTGCCTTTTGCACAACATAGGCAGCCACTTCTTCTGATAAACCATTATCATCAGCCCTTTCTAATCTTCGCTTTTCAGGGTAATTTTTAGCATCGCTCAAACATATTTTAATATGGTTAGGCTCGTACTTCATTATCATCGGCCACTTGGCATCCACATCTTCCTTAGTATCTAAAAAGTAATAGGCTTTATTTTCTACCAGCCTGCTTTTTTTAATTGAATCTGCATATTTAATTTGCAAATAAGGAGCATATATACCCATTGCAAGCGGCTCATAAGGATAAAAGCCATGGCCGTAAGTAGAAGTGAGTAATCCATTGGCATAAGTAACATCAATCTTTTTTGATTTTTCCAAAGCAGGTCTTACCGCCTTGGAACCTTCGCCGTTATTACCCAATACCTGTACATAAAAAACACCCTCCTTCAAATATTTAGTAACCATCTCTTTCAGGTTAAAGCCGCCATCAAGATTGTGAGTATGAGCATCGCCAAAAGGGGGAATACAATACTTATTATTCAAGTCAA
>JBGSWA010000315.1:0-6776 GCA_041752645.1 Gillisia sp.
ACATTTAAATCTTGATGCAGCATTCTTGCCAGTTCAACCTTTTCTTCCTGATCAAGTGTTTTAATAATATGTTCTAAATCCATGGCTGTTTTTTGAATATTATAAAGATACGACTTTTCTACATTATTCTAAAACATAACCTTTTTTTTTAATGAGAAAGATTTTTCTTCAATACTGAATGCCTTTTGAATTCTTTTTTTATTGAATTTTATTAATTTGCTTTGAAATAAAGAGATCAAGGGTTATATTCTTCTTTCAAAAATACCTAGAAGTAAGCAAGAATATTGTCTCTTAAAAAGACTGATGTTTTCTTTAAGCATATCAAGAGTGAAGCTTGTTAAAGTACTTTTATTAAATCCATATCAGCCTCATTTTCAAAATAAGACCTTGAATTTTTTGGAAAAACCTCTACTTATCACTTATATTGTGATTTTCAAAAAATAAATCGAAAATTCTTAAATTAGTTCATGATAAAATACAGACTTTTTGCCCTTTTAACACTGTTGCTCATTACTTTTACTAATTCTATAGCTCAGGATCATTCTGCCGGTGAGATGGAGGTAGACATAGAAATACTCAATCCTTCTTCCGAAATTAATAATGGAGTTGCTAAGGTGTTGATAGAAGGAGGCTTAGCTCCCTATCAATTTAAATGGAGTAATGTTAACACTCCTTTAGGTGCGGCAGAATCGATTGGTTTGATTGAGGGAATGGAGCATTCTGTAATAATAAGTGATGCCAGCGGAAATACGGTTAATAAGAAATTTACCATCCCTGCTAAATCAATAACTGAAATTTTCAATAGTAAAGTACAGCCAGCAGTAGATGTGCTGGGAGCCATACTTTTTTGGGATGCTTTTGCTACCATTGGAGTATATGATCCGGTTGTTTACACTTCTTATAAAAATATTCCCCTTCCACCACTTGAGGTAACTACCGATGAGGAATATCAAGTTAAAAAATGGTTGGTTGCTGAAGGTAGTCAAATAGAAAGAGGTGATGAAATTGCAATTCTGAAGAACGATCAAAACAAAGAATTATTCGTTTATGCTTCAGCTGAAGGAATATTGGAACAGGTGACCAAAGAAGGAGCGGTAATTTCCAGAATGCCCGAAACAGGTACTTTTAAGGCCCCGATTTTAGCTATAATTAATTTTCACACTCCCCAGCCGCTATTATATCCCAATGGCGATATAAAAACCAATAACATTCCTTTCATTGTTATTTGGCTTATTTTGGGAAGTATTTTCTTTACCCTGCGATTAAAGTTTGTAAATATTCGAGGTTTTAAACATTCTATAGATTTGGCAAGAGGAAAGTATGACGATCCAGACGCCCCCGGTATGATTACGCATTTTCAGGCTATGGCCACCGCGGTTTCCGCCACAGTGGGATTAGGAAATATAGCAGGGGTAGCTGTAGCAATTTCTCTGGGAGGTGCAGGAGCTACTTTTTGGATGTTTCTCGCTGGTTTTTTTGGAATGTCTTTAAAGTTTGCCGAATGTACTTTGGGAGTAAAATATCGCTTTATTAATGATGAAGGACGCATATTTGGAGGACCCATGAATTATTTGCGTTATGGTTTAGAAAAGCGAAACCTTAAATATTTGGGAAAATTCCTAGCTATACTCTTTGCAATCCTCGGTGTTGGTGCTTCATTTGGTGGTGGTAATATGTTGCAGTCAAATCAGGCTTTTAAAATCGTATCTGAACAAATTCCCATTTTACAAGGCCAGGGATTTTGGTTCGGAATTGGTTTCGCCTTGCTGGTAGGTGCAGTGATTATAGGCGGGATTGCAAGTATTGCCAAAGTGACTGCAAAGGTAGTTCCTGTTATGGCAATTTTATATGTGTTGGGTTGTTTAGTCGTGATAGGTTATCATATCGAATATATTGGTGGTGCATTTTTAGCAATTTTAGATGGTGCCTTCTCTGCCGAAGCTTTAAAAGGTGGATTTATTGGTGTGCTGATTATGGGTTTGCAACGCGCAGCCTTTTCCAGTGAGGCAGGAGTAGGTTCAGCAGCAATTGCCCACAGTGCCTCCAAGACTAATCATCCTATCGCTGATGGCTTTTCCTCATTGGTTGAGCCCTTTATCGATACGATGCTGGTTTGCACTATGACTGCCCTGGTCTTAATATTTACGGGCATGCACGAAACTAGCAACGGACTTGGCGGAGTAGAACTTACCGCTGATGCCTTTGGAAGTGTCGTTTCCTGGTTTCCATCAGTTTTGGCGGTCGCTGTATTATTATTTGCCTTTTCCACTATGGTTTCTTGGTCATATTACGGAATGCGTTCTTGGACCTTCCTCTTTGGAAGAAGTAAAAAAATTGAACTGGTCTATAAAATCATGTATTTAGGTTTTGTAGTATTGGGTGCTTCTGTAAGTTTAGGAGCAGTTTTGAGTTTCGCCGATATGATGATCCTGGCTATGTCTTTTCCAAATATAATAGGATTGTATATTATGGCTCCCGAAATAAACGACGATATGAAAATTTACTGGCAGAAATTAAAAGAAGGAAAATTGTATGTCAATCCTAAATTCTTCAAAGCTGAAGATTAATTTATCGTAAAATTTAAATTTAGGGCTGTGGCAAGAATTCTAAACCTTGATTTTTCAATTTTTTAGTTGAAATGTCATTTTGCTAAGTAGTCTGTAAAATGCAATTTATAGTTCTTTCTGCTTCAAAGCCTAATTAACAAAACAAATTATGGATTACAGCATAGAACTGGAGGCCATAAAATTGTTACTATAAAATTTCATAACCTATCAGCATCCGAAACTGCGGATAGGCAATCTCCTCCGGGGTATAGTGGCAAAAAACATAATCAACTTGAATAACTGGGAGTCTCTGCAGAAAGACCTGCTAAAAATTTTCAGAAATGCAGACTACTTGACTCTGTGGATCAGCACTCATTTCTCCAACGGAGAAAAAGAATATCTTAAAGACTGAAAATTTTTTTTAAACAGTGCTTGAGCAATACGCATTTTCTAAGGTGAAGAAAACCAAGTCTTGGAAAAGGCCAAACAAACCTTCACCAGTCTTTTTTATAATAAGAAGTATGTTTTAACCTAACTACATTTAGTTTTAAATACCGTGGAGATAAGTAGGGGATATTTTTTTTGGCTCATAAAAGTATTCCTGGGGGTCAAGCTATGTAAATTTATGTGTTTTTTACCGCATTGGGTAATCTTAGAAGAATTCGGTACCATGGTTTGGCGCCTGTGTTTTATTTAATTTTCTTTTGTGCATTGATGCGATCTTTTTCCAATCTTTTAAATAATTTTGTTTGAAATTACCCTATTTTAGAGTGGAAATTATTTCCGATCTACTTTCCATTATATTTGTTCTTTTACCCTGGTAGGAGATGTATTAACTAGAAATTAGTAAGATGAAAATTCCAGAATTAAAAATACAATATGTATCAGACCTTCATTTAGAATTCACAGAAAATAAAATTTTTTAAATAAGTTTCCTATAAGGCCTGCAGGAGAGATACTCATCCTAGCTGGTGATATCTTACCACTGTTTAGACTTGATGATTTTAATTATTTCTATGACCAGCTTTCTAACGATTTTGAAACGGTATTTTGGATCCCAGGAAATCATGAATACTACCATTTTGATTTGGGTTTGAAATGCGGCAGCTTTAAGGAGAGAATCCGGAATAATATATGGTTTCTGAATAACCAGGAAATTATTTTCGGAAAGTTCCGATTGATATTTTCTACCTTATGGTCACATATATCTATACAAAATGCGCTTTCGATACAACAAAATTTAAATGACTTTCGGATGATCAAATTCAGAGGTAAACCTTTTACTCCAGAGTTAAGTAGTGGTTAAAATTTAATGTCATATTTATTGCCAAAATTATTCAGTGTTAAATTTAATTGATCTTTGAGGTTTTGGAATGATTTATAAGCATCGAAATCTAAACATTGATATTTTATTCTTTTCTATAGAATTTCTATCAAATTTAATTCTGGTGAGTAGGGTGGCAGAAAATAAATCAGTACATCTTTTTCTTTCCATTCCTCTATTTTAGCCATAAACTTCTTTGATTTATGGATGGGTGAATTGTCTAGAATTACAACCGTTTTCTTTAGAGTTTGTTCTACAAATTTTTCCATAAAACAAATAATTTTATCCGAGTTAAAGGTGGTTTCAATGGTTTCAAAATAAAGCTCCTTTTTGCGTGTCATTAAACCAACCACACTTAAAATCTTGCCTTTAGCAGCAGGTAATAATATTGGGTTTTCCATTTTTTGCCGGGCATAAGTCACATTAGGGGTACCTCCAAAATGACTTTGATCACCAAAATACAAATCAATATATCCGCTATCTTCCAAACTCTTTAGCGTTTCAATTTGCCCTTGTTGAATTCGAAATTGAGCTTCTTTTCGTTTGCCTTTTAAAGAAAGTCTCGCTTTTTTCCATTTATATCCCAGTATCTTTTAAAAAATTCTGCAAGGTCCTTTTGCAGATTTTAATATTGTGATTTTCTTCAAAATAGGTTAGTACATTTTTTAAATTTCTATTATGAAGTTCTAATTGTTTGGTAACCTCTTCGGAATAGTCCTTTAATAGTGTTTTTGAACCTCTCCCCTCAGCTATAGCAAGGGAATCAATGCCTTTTTTAGCCCAGTTGTCAAAGTGACGTTCAATAGTTCTGCGACTGACATTAAAAATAGAGGCCAAGTCATTAATCTTCCGTCTTTGATGTGATAAAATAAGACATTGACTACGTTTTCTAATGGTTCTATTTAGGCTCTTTCGATAAGGGTATTCCACTGCCTCAATCTCTTCTTTCTTAAGTGTTATGTATCTCATTGTGAGATACATATACGAATATTGTCACATATAAACAATAAAATATGACATTATTTTTTTCCTATTACTTATTCAATACACTATATGAAGAAAATCATAAGTTTATTAAGAATAGGTTACAGCAAAAATCTGAATTAAAAACAGTAGTAGTAACTCACCACGTACTTACATTATTAAATTACCCTAAAAAATACAGAAACAGCCCGATTAATGAAGATTTCGCGGTAGAGCTTGGTGATTTGATTGAAACTGAGCAGCCAAACTATTGGATTTATGGTCATCATCATTTTAATACCACAGATTTTAGAATTTTGAATACCCGAATGTTGACTAATCAATTGGGTTATGTAGCCTATAACGAAGCATAAAAATTTTAAATTAGACAAAACCATATCTTTTTATGAGACCTAATATTTGGCAAATATAACCCCGGAATATCATAAAAGAGCATGAACAAATTTGAAAAATGTCTTGGAAAATGCAGGGCAATTTTTCTAATTAGACCGGTGGAAAAAACAGGAATATAAGCTACAACCTGTTTTTGCAGCAACGGCTTTCTTAAGGCCGAGCAACAATTAGAACTACGGATAATCTCCGGAATGTATCCTTATGTTTTTATATTTGAGATAAGGAGAAGGATCTTCCACAACAATTTACCGATAGTTATTTGTCTAAGATATTCTGAGATATGGAGGAGATCCATAAACCAGAGGTTTTGGAAAAATTATTGACGGTTCTTGTTCTTCAAATTGGCAGTGAGTTGATTTGTAACGATTTATCTCAGTTGTTGGAAAAATTGTCAATAGGGAAAATTTTAAAAATTTTTTAATTTGAAATGAGTCTAAGATATTTGTCCATTTACCAATAAAAAATACC
This sequence comes from Gillisia sp., assembly GCA_041752645.1. Taxonomy (GTDB): domain Bacteria; phylum Bacteroidota; class Bacteroidia; order Flavobacteriales; family Flavobacteriaceae; genus Gillisia. Next base: position 5,716 of record JBGSWA010000315.1, read on the forward strand.
ATATTTTAGTTCCATAGCCATTAATTCGGTAATAATACGGAATGTATCTAACCGGAGGCATAATAGCTATAGGGAAGTTGCATTCGGTTTTTGCTTTAGTATAATAGATAATATTTGCCTTCACATCTTTCCGTTCCAAGCCGATCAAAACGGCAAAGGACATACTCTTATTATAATAACTAAAAACAAGGAGGTTTCTAGTTTTTTAATTTAAATATTGAATAGATGAAACATCCATGACCGCAAGGCGACACACAAGGGGATGATTATTGGGGCTAAAATCGTAAATTAGAGCTAAAAACGAAGGACATGGAAACAACAGATCAAAACACCGTAGAGTTCGTGCAGCTTGTAGAAAGAGGCTGTGGAATAGATGTGCACAAGAGCGTGATCGTGGCAACAATCAAGGGTACAGGCATTAAGGAGGACACCAAGACTTTCGATGGATTTACAGAATCCATCGAAGCATTGCGGGATTGGCTGCTGAAAAACAAGATCACCCACGTGGCCATGGAAAGTACAGGGGTTTACTGGAAACCCATCTATAATATTTTCGAGGAACATTTTGAGATCCTTTTGGTCAATGCCCGTCATATTAAAAACGTACCAGGTCGAAAAACGGACAAAAAAGACAGCAGATGGATAGCAAAACTTTTGCTCAGCGGATTGCTCAAGGGCAGTTTTATCCCCCCGAAAGAGATTCGTGAACTAAGGGATCTTACCAGATATAAGCGTAAAATCGTTCAACAAATATCATCGGAAAAAAACAGGATACATAAAATATTTGAAGACGCCAACATCAAACTCTCTAGCGTGCTGAGCAATATGAGCGGGGCGACCGCCACCAAGATCATCAATGCGATGATAGATGGGCAGGAAGACATCTCCGAACTTTTGAAATTCCGTCACGGCAAGATACAAAGCAGTGTGAAAGACCTGGCAGCTTCTTTAAAAGGAACCCTCACTGACCATCACCGTTTTATGCTAAAAACAATCAAAGAAAGCATCTTGGAGAAGGAGAAAACCATAGAGAAACTCGACCAAAAAATAGAAGGTCACCT
>JBGSWA010000316.1:0-8645 GCA_041752645.1 Gillisia sp.
GGTATGCCAATAAGCCATCGCAAAACGCAATTGCTCTTTCAGGGTTTTCCCGCCCACTACCTTATTCTCATCATACCATTTGTAGGCCAAAGGATTTTTACTTTCTTTCCCTTCAAATTTTATCGTACCGTTTTTAAAAAATGTTTTAGTTTCCATAAATGAACTTGTTAAATATTTATTATTTTTATATATTTCAAATAAATTTCCCTTGTTGCAGGAGCAAGGCCTCCGTATGCTCTAATGGTCAATCACTCTTCTACTTTTATATTTTCCTTCCATTTTGCATAAATTTCCTGGTACTGGGAAGAAAGGGATTTATCTGGTTCAATTCTTTCCAGACATTTCAGGCTTTCAAAGGCTTCATCAAACTGGGAATAAAACCCATATCCGTATGCTGCTCCCCTTGCGGCACCTTCAGAGCCGGAGGTATTGTAAAGCTCCAAGGTGGTTTGAGTGGTATTTGTAAAAATCTCCCTGAATACAGGACTTAAAAAAAGGTTGTCCTTTCCGGCTCGCACTACCTCTCCCGAGGCGCCAACAGACTTCATAACCTCAAATCCGTAATTCATGGCAAATACAATCCCTTCACAGGCAGAGCGGATAAGATGCGCAGGCTTGTGAATGTTGAAGTTCAGATTCTCTATTCCGGAATTCACGTTTTTATTGTTGAAGATTCTCTCAACCCCGTTGCCAAAGGGGTAAAACCTGAGATCTTCACTGCCGGGGGCCACTTTTGCAGCTTCAGCATTTAGCTTTTCATAGGAAATGAGCTCTGAACGGTCCAGGGAAATAATCTTGCGCAGCCACTGATAGGTTATTCCTGATCCGTTTATACACAGCATGACCCCATTACTTCTCTCCTGTTCCGTATTATTTACATGTGAAAAAGTATTGATCCTGTTTTGGGCATCGTTTGTATTTTGATCACTGACCGCATACATCACAGCAGAGGTGCCTGCCGTAGTTGCAATTTCCCCTGATTTTAAAACATTTAAGGAAAAGGCATTGTTGGGTTGATCCCCGGCACGATAGGTGATTTTAACCCCAGGATCCAGTCCCAACTCCTTTGCTACTTCCGGGCTTACCGTTGCCTGCTCTCCAAAATTTGGAACAATTTCAGGAATAAGCTCTTTTGAGAGCCCCATTTGATCTAAAACCTGTGTTGCCAGAGCTCCCTTGGAAAAATCCCACAAGGCTGCCTCGGATAGTCCTGAGGTACTTATTTGTGCAACTCCGGAGAGCTTTGCAGCAATGAAATCTCCAGGAAGCATCATAAAAGAAGCCTTATTGAAAATTTCAGGTTCATTTTCCTTAACCCATTTTAATTTTGAAACCGTAAAATTTCCAGGGCTTCCCAAAATTAAATTCTGGCAGATCTCAGGGCCAATTCCTTTATATGCCTCTTCCCCTATGCTTACAGCCCTGCTGTCACACCAGATTATTGAGGGTCGTACTGGATTTAATTTATCATCTGTGAGGACCAGCCCATGCATTTGATATGCAATCCCAATGCCCTTGATCTTTTTTAAATCAATCTGCTTTCTTTTCTTTAAAAGATGAATCCCCTGTTTCACATATTCCCACCACAGGGTGGGATCCTGCTCTGCCCATCCAAATTTTGGGGCAATAATTTCCATTTCATTTTCCGGCACTTTGACCGAAGCTATACTTACCCCCTTTTCTGCATCTAAAACCGAAAGTTTTATAGAAGAACTACCCAAATCTATTCCTAAAAAATACATATTTTTAAATTTTTACTTTGATTTTCTTTGTGGATTTCCAAATGTTTTCCATTTCCTCAAGGGTTTTCCCCTTTGTCTCAGGAACAAACCTCCAGATGAACAGTCCGGAAAGAAGCGCCATTCCTCCATAAATCCAATATGGGAACCCGTGATTGAACATCTCTACCAAACCAGTATTATTGTTCATCATGGGGAAGGTCCAGGATACCAGTAAATTTGCCAACCATTGAATTGCCACGGCCACGGCCATCACTCCTTTAATGGAATTAGGAAAAATCTCAGAGAGCAGCACCCAGGTAACTGGCCCCCAGGACATCGCAAAGGCTCCAATATAAAGGAGCATAAGAAGTAATGCCAGTAATCCGGTACTTCCTGAAAATAATGCAAACCCAAGGCCAATCATACTTACCGCCATAAATCCACTACCTATCATCATCAGCTTTTTACGCCCAAAATTATCGACGGTGAAAATAGCTACAACGGTAAAGGTCATATTTATAGCTCCCACAATTATTGTTTGCAAAAGGGAGGCATCCGTCTTCATTCCCATTCCCCTAAAGATTTCAGGAGCATAATACAGCACTACATTAATCCCTACAAATTGTTGAAAAACCGAGAGCAATAATCCTATAATGACAACCCCCCAACCAAAAAATAGCCAGTGTGCTTTTTTAATTGAGAAGGAAGCCTTGATGTCTTTTAAAATCGCTATGGCGTTGTCCGGGGGAGTCAGTTTATTAAGAACTTGCATTGCCTCTGCATCTTTTCCTTTCATCACCAAAAACCGTGGAGTTTTTGGAACGAATAGCAAGAAGATAAAAAACACAAATGCCGGAATACTTTCTGAAAGAAACATCTGGCGCCAACCTGTTTGGTTGATCCATACCTGGCTTTGACCCTGTACTATGAAATAATTCACAAAATATACGATCATCATACCGGATACAATAGCCAGTTGATAAAACGAAACCAGTTTGCCCCTTATATTAGCAGGGGCCATTTCCGCAATGTATAGTGGTGCAAGCATACTTGCCAGTCCTACTCCTATTCCTCCAATAATTCTATAAACAATAAAGGATGATAGTGAATCCCCCAAAAAAATATTCATCATATCCGGATATGCAGAGCCAATGGCCGAAATCATGAATAACAATGCTGCCAGTATCAATCCGTTGCGGCGACCAATGGAATTGGATGTTCTATCCCCCAGGGATGCCCCTATGATACAACCTACCAAGGCGCTACTAACCATAAAACCCAAAATTGAGTTCTTTAAATTCTCGGTTAATTCCCCTGGAAGAGTTAAAAACTGGAAATAAAATAGCGCTCCACCAAGCAATAGAATTAGTGCGATAATCGAAAAGGCAGTACTTTTTTTGAAAAATTTTAATATAAAGGAGCTAAACAATAAACCAATTGCGAGTATGCAGAGGCTTATAATTATTTTAAACTGAAAAATTGCAGCAACGGCCAGTTGTGGATCCTTTTCCAGGTTTGTTATAAAATAATTCTCCAGTGCACCAACTGCTCCCGAGATTACTGCGGTATCATAACCAAAGAGTAAACCTCCTAAAGAAGCTACTACAGTAATTAAAACAATGTATTTTGTGTTGAATGTTTTCATTAAGAAAATTCTTATTGTTAAATTGACTACAAGTATAAATAATTATTTTTATATTAGCAATTAATTAATACCTTTTTTTATAAAATTTAATTATCAAGAATTAAAAAAAATAATATAATTTTAATGAATAACTTTTATTTGCGAAACAATACTATGAAAAAACAACAGATTTATCATGAAACAGGTGAATTGACTGAAGCCGATGTGATGAAATCCATTACCATAGATTGTGTCATCTTCAGCTTCGAAAATGGAAGTCTTGAGGTTCTCCTGGCCCAACACGCTCACGGAATAAGAAAAGGCGAATGGGGATTACCCGGGGGATGGATATTAAAGGAGGAAGATATAGATGCAGCAGCAGAAAGACTCCTGTATGAATTGACCAACCTTAAAAATATTTATCTTGAACAGCTAAAAGCATTTGGAGCCCCGGACAGATTTCCTTTGGGCAGGGTTATCACCATTGGCTATTATGCACTGGTCAAGAAAGAACTATACAAACTAAAAGCTGGATTAACAGCTTCCAACGTGAAATGGTATAAGATCAAAGATATCCCAGAACTTATTTATGACCACACCGAAATACTTAATTACAGTTTAGAACACCTTAGAAAAAAAGTGCGCCACGCTCCTATCGGCTTTAACCTGCTCCCCGAAAAATTTACTTTATTGCAACTTATGCAATTGTATGAAGAAATTTTAGGCCTTGAGATGGACAAGCCCAATTTTCGCCGAAAATTCCTGAAAATGAAATTACTTAAAGCCCTGGAAGAAAAGCAACAGGATGTCTCACACCGGGCAGCTAAACTTTATAAATTTGATCACGAAATCTATAAAAAACTGACCAAAAAAGGTTTTAGTTTTGAATTTTAAAGATTCCAAAATATTTTTTGTTTAAAAGAATATTGAGCAAAATTCCAGATCCCCATTAGAATAGCTTGTTTTAATGTTACTGCGATTCTAAAAAAGGCATCCAAATTCTAACAGATAATTTGGCGTGAAAATTGAAACCTTAAAGAAACTGCTGAAACCATGAAACCCCGGTCAGTTATTCATCTTGCAACTCAATAATTATGAAAAAAAAATGCACCTTAAAAGATCTTGCCAAATTATTGGATCTTGCGGTTTCAACAGTTTCCAAGGCAATAAACAACAGTCCGGAAATAAGCGAATCAACCAGGGAAAGAGTGCAAAATATGGCCCTTTTATATAATTATACTCCAAATAAATCTGCTCAAAACTTAAAGTCAAAAAGGACCAAAACAATAGGAGTTATTGTTCCCGACTTGCTTTCCCATTTCTTTGCAATGGCTATTCATGGGATTGAAACTGAAGCTAACTCAAAAGGTTATAAAATAATAATTTGTTTATCTAACGATTCCAAGGAAAAGGAATCTGAGAGTATTAAGACCTTGATAAACGGAAGTGTGGATGGACTGATTATTTCTTTATCTAAAGAAGCGCAAATCACCGGGGATTACGATCACTTTCAAGAGGCTCTTAAATACGATTTTCCAATAGTTCTGTTTGACCGCACTTTTGAGAAGATTATTTGCGATAAAATTAGCATAAATGACCAACTGGCAGCAAAAGAAGCTACAGAACATTTGCTAAAAACGGGTTGCCAAAATATTATTTTCCTTTCTACAATTTACGGGACAAGCGTGGGAGAAAAAAGGAAGATGGGGTATTTAGACGGCATTAAAGATACAGGAATAAAAAGCTGTATTCTGAATATTGAAAATTACAATTCCTTTGAAAAATTGTTGCTGGAGCAATTGCAAAAAATTGAGGTAGACGGAATCGTGGCTGCGGATGAATTATCTGCAATTACAACTATTAAATACGCCCTTAAAAACTCTTATAAAATCCCTGAAGACATCTCAGTTATTGGCTTTACCAACGGGATTTTGGCAGAAAATTATGTCCCCTCCCTTACCGTGGTGGAGCAACAAGCTAAAGAACAAGGAACCATTGCGGCCAGCACCCTAATTAATCGACTGGACAAAAAAATTCCTTCTGAACCAATACATCTCATCTTAAAAACTTCCTTAATACAAAGGCAATCTACCCTTCCTTTACTTTAATTGAAACCAAAGTTAAGACACCCCATATGATCAGGTAACTTTGGCAACTTCATTCCACTCCTTACATCCGGGGATTCCCCAATATATCCGTTGCCATTGGCCTTTTGCACTCTTTTTAATTCATTTAAAGCATATTCCGGCAGGGAATCTGCCTTTTTTACATCCTGCGGAAGCTTGGCATTGTGGGTGACAGGGGCAGTGAAATGCCCCCGATATGACCTTCCACAACTGGGTTTTCGCAATTTGTATAACCTTCTTCTTTTGGATCTAAGCCGGTTTTAAATCCCCTGCGCTCTCCTCGAGAAACTCACCTTTATCCAAGCTGGCATCTTCAAGATTTAAAGTCTCCAATTTGGTCTGCTGACAACCATTGCAGTAGCAGCAGTAAGGCAAAACAATAGATTAGAAAATTTTTTTAATAACAGCAAAGAACAATTTCATTTTTAATTATTTAGAAGATAACACAACTACAGAGAATGGCGGCAAACTGACCTCCAACGCACCATTTCTTAGCTTAAAATCTTTAAACTCAGTGATGCCAATTTTATCCGGATCATCAAAGGAATTATAATCCTGGATTTTTTCTGATTTAAGTATTTCTCCTTCTATATTATTTATTTTCAGGCCTGCCAAATCAATTTCCACCTTGTGTTCACTTTTAGCATCTATATTCACCAAAGAAATATTGATCTTTCCGGTTTCATCTTTAGAAGCTGAAATAGAAATTGCCGGCAAAGACTCACCTTCAAAAGTGTATTTTGGCGAAATAAAATCAACTGGTAGCAACTGTGCATCGTGGTGTACGGTATACATCTTAAAAACGTGATAGGTTGGGGTAAGGATCATTTTTTCACCTTCTGTTAATATCACCGCTTGTAAATCATTTACGGTTTGGGCCAAATTGGCCATCTTCACCCTTTCACTGTGATTATTAAAAATATTCAGCGTTGCCCCTGCAATCATAGCATCCCGCATGGTATTTTGCTGAAATAAAAATCCGGGGTTGGTGCCTTCTTCAACATCATACCATCCGCCCCATTCATCTACAACAAGGTCTATCTCCTTATCAGGATCATATTTATCCATTATCTCGGAATGCTTAACTACAAACTTTTCCATTTTAAGGGCTTCTTCCATACTTCTGAAATAAATCTCCTGGTCATATCCTGTAGCAGAACCTTTATTTTCCCAGTCAATTACGGCATAATGATGAAGTCCCACCGCTTCAATTAAAGATTTTGGAACATCACGCATTAAGACCTCAGTCCAGTGATAGTCGTCTCCCGAAGCACCGGCAGCAATTCTGTAAAGATCATTTTCATTTTCCCAACTACTCATAAAGGTTGAATACTGCTTGTAAATATTGGCATAATATTCCGCAGTCATATTACCGCCGCAACCCCACATTTCATTTCCAATTCCCCAATATTTTACATTCCAGGGTTCCTCCCGTCCATTTTCAGCCCTCAATTTAGCCATAGGACTTCCCTCGGCGTGGTTGGTATACTGTATCCAATCGGTAAAATCTTTTACTGATCCGCTACCCAAATTTCCCGAAACAAAAGGCTCGGCGCCCAGTTCTTCACAAAGATTTAAAAAGTTATGGGTTCCGAAGCTATTATCTTCGGTTACCCCACCCCACCAGGCATTTACCATGGCAGGCCTTTCTTTTTGCGGGCCTATCCCATCTTTCCATTGGTAGGTATCGGCGAAACAGCCGCCAGGCCATCTTAGATTTGGTATCTTTATTTCTTTTAAAGCTTCAATTATATCTGTTCTAACGCCATCTTTATTAGCTATGGCACTAGTGTCTCCGACATAAAAACCATCATAAATAGACCTTCCGAGGTGTTCAGCGAAATGACCATAGATATGTTTGCTGATTTTGGGAGCATCCGCAGAGGCTTCCAACGTTACCTTAGTGACCTGTCCATTTAGGCTAATAGTAAAGCCTATCATTAATGCAATTAAAATTTTGACCTTCATATTTTCATTGATTTATGGTAAATTACTGATTTTTATAGAACTTAAGCATCAATTATAAATTTCTAAAAAATCCTTTTGAGACTTGTTTCCTTGAACTTAGGTGATTTTAAACCTTATATTGAATCTACTACTTTCCACCAATATTGGATATAATAGATAAATGCAGGCACGGATTTATTATTAACCTGCAACATATTGCTAATGTAATAAATATATTATAACTTGTGGTCTTAGAAACCATAAGTGTTTTAAATCTACACTATTTTTAATTACCAAAATTCTACCTGAAAGAAAACGGAAGAATTTCATATCGTAAACTATCCTAATCTGACTATATGAAAGAATCTAATGTTGAAATAGCTCTTTTAAATAGATGTCATCTATTTTTAACTTTCCTTCTTTTATTCCCCATAGTTACCTTTGGTCAGGTAGGAAACCTATTTTCTTCTGATACTGAGCTTTCCAGCAGTTTGATAAACCAAATCTATCAGGATAATAAGGGTTATATCTGGATTGCCACCGAAGATGGGTTAAACAGGTATGACGGAGCAAAATTCTCTATTTACAAACAAAACAAGAAGGATTCTACCTCTATTCTGAACAGTTATGTAAAGTCTATATTCCAGGATAGTGCAGGGGTATTATATTTCGGGTTTTTTAATGGCCTGCAATATTTTGACCTTGCCACCGAGGAATTCCATGAGATTCCCTTACTAATGGAAAACACCACCAGCTTTCCTGCTCATGTCACCTCAATTATTGAAAGGCAAAATGGAGATATTTTAATAAGCACCTCCGGTCAGGGAATTTTTAAATTGAAACAGGAAAAGGGTAAACCTGTGGCGCGTCAACTTCACGAGATGGTGCCAAGTTATTATCTGGAAACCATTTTTGAAGATAAAGGGGAAAATTTATGGGCCCTGAGCCAGGATAGGGGTCTTTTTAAAATTATAGAAACAGGGGAAATTACCGAATATTTTAATGAGGCTGAACTGGAAACTCATATTTCGAGTATTATTGAAGACGAAAAAGGCAATCTCTATGTTGGGAGTTTAACCAAAGGCTTATTTAAATACAATCGAGAAAAAAAAAATAATTTCAATTTCGTAGAAGATTCTGAAAACCTCCCCGTAAAATCGCTTTTTGTCAACAAGGAAAATGAAATAATGGTTGGCACCGATGGCATGGGATTAAAAATCTATGATC
>JBGSWA010000317.1:0-21532 GCA_041752645.1 Gillisia sp.
CTTTCAACATCAATCCCAAAAAGACCGCCCTGTATTTCCGGGGGATGATGCAAGGGAATTCTGGGAAAGGGCACAGGAAAGGAACCGGGAAACCGCAAGAAATTACGACAAACTGGGATTGGCAAATTACGAAGCCATGGAGGCCTTTGTAAGGTGGAAGTTTTAGCCGGGAATCGTAAAACATCAAATGCTGAAATTGGAATTAATTAAAATTAAAATGCAAACAAATAAAAAAGTAATTGGGATTGACATTGGAGGAACCAAAATCCATATGGGTGAGGTTCAGGATGGGAAAATTAATAAGGAAACAAAATTTTCTACCTCGGCAGGGGCACCAAAGCAGCAGATTCTTGAAGAGATTGTAGCGGGGGTCGCCGCGTTAATGACCCAGGAGACTGCTGGCATTGGAATTGGTGTACCGGGCCTGGTAGATGAGAAATTGGGAATTGTACATAATGTTCAAAATATTCCCTCCTGGAATAAAGTAGCGCTGAAGGCGGAGCTTGAAACTTATTTTAAAAAGCCCGTTTATATTACCAATGACGGGAATACCTTTTCTGCGGGGGAAAACCTCTACGGCAAAGGCAGGCTTTATAATAATTTTGTGGGAATTACTCTAGGCACTGGATTTGGCACTGGAATTATAATCGACAATAAAATTTATTCAGGGAATTATTCAAGCGCTGGGGAGTTTGGCGGGATGCCATATCTGGAGGAGACCCTGGAGGATTATTGCAGTGGAAAATTTTTCCTTCAAAAATTCAAAATCCCGGGTGAAAAACTGATGTCCCTTGCAGAGGGTGGGGATGCGCAGGCTCTGGAAATATTTGAGCAATTTGGGAACCACCTTGGAAATGCGATCAAAATCATACTATTTACGCTCTCCCCACAGGCTGTAATCCTTGGCGGGTCTGTTAGCAAGGGGTATAGCTACTTTGAAAAGGCAATGCGCAAAAGCGTTCAAACCTTCCCTTATAAGATTATCAAGGATAGTTTAATTATTGAATGCTCAGAAATAGCGAATATTTCGATTTTAGGAGCTGCGGCTCATTTTCAAATGCGCAATACTATGCATATTGAGAATAACACCAAAATAAAAACCACCTTATGAAAATCATTCTATATTGCCTGTCAATTCTATCCCTTGGCATGGGTTCCTGCTCAGAAAAAGTTTTTACAAATCATATCACTGCTCAGGGTAGTAGAAACCTTCGGGTAATGACCTATAATATACACCACGCAAACCCTCCGAGCAAGAAAGAATCGGGAGAAATAGATTTGGATGCCATTGTTAGGGTCATTAGAAAAGAAAATCCAGATTTAGTAGCCCTGCAGGAGGTGGAGGTTAATACAGGACGCTCAGGGGGCGTAGATCAAGCCGAGGAAATTGCGAAAAAACTCGGGATGAAAGCCTTTTTTGGGAAAGCCATTGACTTTGATGGTGGACATTACGGGGTGGCTATTTTATCCAGGTATGCCATCAGCGATCCCATTGTAATTCCCTTGCCAGAGGAGGCAGATCCCAAGGCTGAAAATCGTGTACTGACCTTGGCAAGTGTGACTTTGCCTGGCGGGATGTTAATTCGTTTCGGAAGTACCCACCTGGATGTTCGAAGTGAAGGAAACCGCAATCAACAGGTAAAGAGGATCAATGAGATAACTTTAAAGGAAAATAAACCTTTTATAATTGCAGGGGATTTTAACGCCAGGCCTGAAAGCATGGCCATAGCGGAATTGGATAAGGTCTTTACCCGCAGTTGCACCACTGATTGTGAACCGACGATTCCTGTAGACAAGCCTGACAGAACCATTGATTTTATCGCCTTCACCAAAGAGGCCCCCTTTAAGGTAGTTTCTCAAAAAGTGATTCAGGAAAGATATGCTTCAGATCATTTGCCGGTGGTTGTAAATCTCAGCTATTAATATGCGCTGAGACCCTGCCAGAGAATAGGAGATTTTTAATTTGATTAAATAAATATTATGCGTCCATTTAATAGCTACGTATCGTTTTTGGTACTTTTTTGTATTTTTTCCTGCACCAATTCCCCTAAAAATCAGACTGATGAAACTGCTGAGCTTGTTGAAGATCAATCTGTTTCTGCGGCCAGGGGTGTCATTCAAAGGTTGATTGGAGAAAGGGCAAAGGATATTAGCCTTAAAATGATTCCGGCTGTGGATAGCCTGGATACCTATGAAATTGAAGCTGTTGATGGGAAGCTGACAATAAGAGGAAGCAGTTCGGTGGCCTTGAGCTTTGGATTTTATCAATATCTAAAAAAAGGAACACACAGCATGGTAGGCTGGAGTGGAAAGCACTTGAACCTTCCTGCGCCATGGCCTGATTATGCAAGAGAACGTGTTAGCTCCCCATATAAATATCGCTATTTTTTAAATGTAGTCACCTTTGGCTATACTACCCCGTATTGGGACTGGGAGCGATGGCAAAAAGAAATAGATTGGATGGCACTTCACGGGGTAAATATGCCCTTGGCATTGGTGGGGAGTGAGGCCATCGCTCAGCGGGTATGGAAAAAATTAGGTTTACAGGAGGAAGAGATCAATGAGTTTTTTACTGGCCCTGCGCACCTGCCCTGGCACAGAATGGGAAACCTGAACAAATATGACGGCGCAATTCCTGCTTCCTGGCATCAGGGTCAAATTAAACTGCAGCACCAAATTCTGGATCGGATGAGGAGCCTCGGTTTTGAACCTATCGCCCCGGCATTTGCAGGATTTGTCCCGGAGGGTTTTAAAAAATTAAATCCCCAGGTGGAGGTTAATGCGCTAAAATGGGGCGGGTTTGCTGAGGAAAACAATGCATATGTTTTACCACCGGATTCTCCATATTTTATGAAAATCGGAAAACTTTTTGTGCAAGAATGGGAGAAGGAATTCGGAAAGAATAAATTATACCTCTCTGACAGTTTTAATGAAATGGATGTACCGGTACCTAAGGATAACCCCGCCAAAAAATATGAGATCCTGGCAAACTACGGGGATGCTATCTATAAATCCATTGTTGCCGGAAATCCTGATGCTGTATGGGTTACTCAAGGATGGACCTTTGGGTGGCAGCATGAATTCTGGGATAATAAAACGCTGAAGGCAATGCTTTCTAAAGTTCCCGATGAAAAAATGATCATCCTTGATCTGGCCAATGAGTATCCTGAATTGGTATGGAATATTCCCTCGGTTTGGAAGGAACAGCAGGGGTACCATGGTAAAAAATGGGTGTACAGTTATGTTCCCAATTTTGGGGGAAAAACTCCCTATACCGGATATCTTTCTATGTATGCTTCCGGGGCCATAGAAGCCCTGGAATCTCCATACAGTGAAAATCTGATAGGTTTTGGTTCAGCTCCCGAAGGAATAGAGAACAACGAGGTGGTTTATGAACTCCTGGCGGATATGGGGTGGACAGATAAGGAAATAGATCTAGATATCTGGTTAAAGGAATTCAGCAATGCCAGGTATGGAGGCTATCCTGAGAGCATGGAGACTGCATGGGAGCAACTAAGAGAATCTGTCTTTAGCAGTTTCTCCCCCTATCCACGATTTGTTTGGCAATTGGTGGAACCGGATACCCGAAGGAAGGGAATTGTACATAATTCCAAGGCATTTAAAAAAGGAGTTGAAAATTTTTTAGCGACCTCACAGGAATTGAAGCAAAGCGAACTTTACAGAAATGACGCTATTGATCTGGCAGCACTTTATCTGGGGAACTCAGCCGATGACTATTACAAAGAGGCCTTGGCGGCAAAAGAGGCGGGTAACAGGGCTTCTACAAAAGAAGCCGGAGAAAAAGCGATCAGCATTTTACAGGAAGTGGATCGTCTCCTTGAATCACACCCTACAAACAGGTTGCAAGTGTGGTTGGATTTTGCAAGAACCAGCGGAAAAACAACGGAGGAAAAAGACTATTATGAATCCAACGCCAAGCGCCTGATCACTACCTGGGGCGGCGCCCAGGAAGATTATGCAGCCAGGCTGTGGAGCGGATTGATCAGGGATTATTACATTCCGCGAATAAGGATGAATTTATTTGAAGAAGAAAAGAATCTCGATGCCTGGGAAGAAGGGTGGATTACAAGGCCTGGGTTAAGTGAGATAGTTCCTTTTGCTGATCCGGTTACTAGGGCCAAAGAACTGGTAAAAAAATATAGTAATAAATAACTGCACTTCCCTATGAAGAAATTACCCCAAAACATCAACCATAAAATTCTGAATTTCCTGCTCAGCCTACTGATAATTCCCCTTTTATCCTGTGGAATAAGTAAGAAACAGGCTCCATGGGATCATGCTATTGTGAGTGCTGAAGCTCCTGCAGAATCAGGGGAAAAAGCTAACTCCACTGAGCCTGTGTATAAGCTTATACAAAGGGTAGTGCCGGGGGTAGCTGAACATTTCATAGTCGAGTTTATTCCAAAAGAGGATCAAAAAGATGTTTATGAAATTGAAAGTCAGGGGGATAAAATTATTTTAAGAGGCAATAACGGGGTTTCTGTGGCAAGCGCCCTGAATCATTATCTGAAATACTACACCAATAGCAGCATTACCTGGAATGGCAGTAATATCAATGTTTCCTATCCGTTGCCTGTTGTTTCTGAAAAGGTAAGACATGTAAGTCCCTACACGTATCGGTATTATTTAAACTACTGTACCTTCAACTATACGATGAGTTGGTGGGATTGGGAGCGTTGGCAATGGGAAATTGACTGGATGGCGCTAAATGGGATAAATATGCCCCTGGCTGTTACAGGCCAAAATGCCATTCATCGCCGGGTTTACAAGGAGATGGGGCTAACAGACAAAGATCTGGAGGGTTTTTTCAGTGGGCCTGCTTATTTCTCATGGTTTTGGATGGGCAATCTCGATGCCTGGGGAGGTCCTCTTCCGGTGAGTTGGATAGAAAGTCACAAGGCATTACAAAAGCAGATTCTGGAGCGGCAAAGGGGATTGGGGATGACCCCTATACTACCTGCTTTTACGGGGCATGTGCCCCCGGCTTTTAAAGAAAAGTTTCCAGGGGCACAACTTCAAAAAACCAATTGGGTGGATTTTCCAGAGGTGTACCTGCTGGATCCTGACGATCCTATGTTCGTTGAAATTGGAAAGAGATTCATCGAGGAAACCATCAAAACCTATGGGACGGATCATTACTACACCTCTGATACTTTTAACGAAAATGAACCTCCGTCTAATGATCCTGAATTTTTAAATAAAATTAGCAATAAAGTCTACCAATCGATGGCAACCGCGGATCCGGAGGCAGTTTGGATCATGCAGGGATGGCTTTTCCACTTTCAGAGGGAATTCTGGCAGCAGGATCAAATTAAAGCTATGCTTGGGGCGGTACCGCAGGATAAGATGATCCTTCTGGATCTTTGGAGTGAAAAGAACCCGATGTGGCTTAAAACCAATGCCTATTACGGAAAGCCATGGATCTGGAACATGTTACAGAATTTTGGTGGGAATGTGAATATGTACGGGCTACTGGACAGGGTAGCTACCTGGCCCTCAGAAGCTTTACATCACAAGAAAAAAGGGAATATGGTTGGAATCGGGCTTACTCCTGAAGGCATCGAGCAAAATCCAGTTCTTTATGATCTTATGATGGAGAATGCCTGGAGAGAAACCCCCATAAATCTTGATTCCTGGCTGAAAGATTATGCCCATCGCAGGTATGGAAGAGTCAATAGTAATGCCAATGAGGCCTGGAAGATTTTAAGAAGGACTGTGTACGCTGATACTGCCACCTCGGGAGGGCCAGAATCTATTGTGGTGGGAAGACCCACCTTCAGCAGGAATACCGGCGGGGTTACTACAAATTTCACCTATAAACTGGAAGATCTGGCTATCGCCTGGGATTATTTCATCCAGGCCTCTGAGGAGCTTAAAAACAGTGAGGGCTACAGGTATGATCTGGTAGATGTTACCAGACAGGTATTGGCAAATTATGCAACAAACATCCAGCAGCAATTCGCTGAGGATTATGAAAATAAGGACCTTGAAGCTTTTAAGAAACATAGCGCAGAATTTATTGCACTTATAGAAGATATGGACCGGTTGCTTGCTACACAAGAGAATTTCCTGCTGGGAAAATGGCTTAATGACGCCAAGGCTTGGGGTACCACCCAGGAAGAGAAAAGCTTGTATGAAAAAAATGCGCGAAACCTGATCACACTGTGGGGAGATAAAAATGCCAGTCTCAGGGAATATTCTAACCGGCAGTGGTCAGGCCTGCTTGAGGGCTATTACAAAGCTCGATGGCAACAATTTTTTCAGGAAGTTGTCAAAGCAATGGAGGAAGGCAAAGAGTTCGAAGAGGAAGCATTTAATGAAGAAATAAAGAACTGGGAATGGGAATGGGTAACGAATAATGACCTGTACCCGGAGGAGGTCAGAGGGAATTCCGTGAAAATCGCCAGGGAATTATACCATAAGTATTATCGAGAAATTAAAAAAACTAATTAGTATCCGGGTCTACATCTAAACCAATAATTAAATCATGAAATATCAAATTCAACTTAGTTTTCTGGCACTTCTTATTTTCAATACTGTGCTCTATGGGCAGAAACAAACGAGCTATAAACTAGCTTCTCCTGATAAAAATATTCTGGTTCATCTGGATGCTTCAGAAGAGTTGTCCTGGTCAGTTCAATATCAGGAGCAGTGGGTGCTGACTGAATCTTTAATTTCCATGGAATTCCTCGAACAGGGGACCATTGGTAAAAACGTAAAAGTGATTGATTCCCAAACCAAATCAGTCAACAAAAGGATAGATGCCCTTAATTACAAAAAGGATACCATTGAGGATGTTTACAATGAACTGACGCTCAATTTTAAAGGCAGGGTAGGGGTGATCTTCAGGGCTTACAATGACGGAGTTGCGTATCGTTTCTTTTCAGATAAAAAAGATTCTCTCACTGTCAAAGGCGAAGTAGCAGAATTCAATTTCCCCAAAGATCATAAGATTTACATTCCTTATTCCAATAACGAACATGAAAAAGGGAAATATGATCAGTACCAAATCTCTTTTGAAAACACCTATAATTATATTTCCTTTTCTGAGATTGTGAAGGATACTGCGATTTTTGCCCCTGTGCTGGTGGAATTGGACAACGGGGTAAAAGCTGCTATTACCGAGGCAGACCTGGAGAGTTACCCAGGAATGTTTTTGGAGGCTGGAAAAAAAGATTTTTCCTTGATTGGGGATTTTGCACACTATCCAATTGTAGAGGTGCAGGGAGGACATAATAATTTGCAGTCCTTTGTAGAAAAGAGAGCGCCATTCATTGCAAAAACCCTTGGGAAGAGAAATTTTCCCTGGCGTGTTATTATCCTCAGTGGGGAAGATAAAGACCTGTTAAACAATGATATGGTTTATAAGCTTGCAGCTCCCTCCAGGATCAAGGATGTTTCCTGGATCTCTCCCGGGAAGGTAGCCTGGGATTGGTGGAATGACTGGAATATTTCTAATGTCGATTTTATAGCAGGCATCAATACTGAAACTTATAAGCATTACATCGATTTTGCTTCAGAATATAAAATTGAAAATATTCTGCTGGATGAAGGTTGGGCAGAAAGTGAAGATATCATGAAGGTGATACCAGAGATAGATCTTAAAGAAATAATAGCCTATGCTGCAGGAAAAAATGTGGGAGTCTGGTTATGGGGTGGATGGCTGCCTTTAGATAGAAATACAGAGGAAGCACTCTCAACGTATTCCGCACTGGGAGTGAAAGGATTTAAAGTCGATTTTATGGACAGGGATGATCAGAAGATGGTTGATTTCTATTACAAAATAGCCAAAAAGGCTGCAGAATATAAGCTGATGGTAGATTTTCACGGTTCTTACAAACCCACTGGCCTGCAACGCACCTATCCCAATGTAATGAATTTTGAAGGTGTGCAGGGGCTGGAACACGTAAAATGGTCAAATCCTGATTTCCCGGAATATGATTGTACCATTCCCTTTATCAGAATGCTGGCGGGGCCGATGGATTATACCCCAGGGGCCATGAGAAATGCCAACAAGAAAAATTTCAGGGATATTCGCTCCGCCCCGATGAGTCAGGGAACGCGAGTCCATCAACTGGCACTTTATATCCTGTATGAAGCCCCCTTTAATATGTTAGCCGATAGTCCAACGCAGTATATGGAAGAACCAGAAAGCACAGCCTTTATAGCATCTGTCCCAACCACTTTTGATGAAACAGTGGCCTTGGATGGAAAAGTAGGGGAATATGCAGCAATCGCACGCAGAAAGGGGGATACCTGGTATGTGGGTGCTATCACTGATTGGAATGAAAGGGAGCTTAAGATCGATCTTTCCTTTTTATCCAGGGATGATTATGAAGTTGTTATCTTCAGAGATGGGGTTAATGCAGAGAGAGATGGAACCGATTACCTGCGGGAGGTACAAAAAATGAATTCCACAGATGTCATAGATATTCAAATGAAAGCTGGTGGCGGCTGGGCAGCCAGGATATCTCCGTTGAAACAATAAAAACAGAACCCTGGGGATTGAAAATGTAAAAGTAATCCTGTAAAAACAAGCCAAGATGAATCGAAGAAATTTAATAAAAACATTAGGTTTAAGCATTGGTGCAGCCTTCATTAGCACTGAGGCATTGGCCAAAATAGGAGATAAAAAATACGGATATAAAATTCCGGAAAACCCCCTGTTTAAAGCCTTGGCTAAACCAATTACTGCTATTACCCTCGGTGCAGGGAACAGAGGAACTGTATATGGTAATTTTGCCGATAAATTTCCGGATCAGATGAAGATTGTGGGGGTTGCGGAACCCATTAAGTTTCGCAATGACAAGTATTCTACAAGGCATGCCATTCCGGATTCAAATTCTTTCGATACCTGGGAAAGGGTTTTTGAGCGGCCAAAGTTTGCCGATGCCATCATTATTTCAACCCCGGATAATATGCACTATGAACCTTGCATGAAAGCTCTTTCCCTGGGCTATGATATTTTGCTCGAGAAACCCATAGCGCCTACGGAAAAGGAATGCAGAGAGATTCTATCCTACGCCAGGAAAACAGGGAGAATAGTCGCAGTGTGTCATGTGTTGCGATATGCCCCTTATTTTGTCAAGATGAAAGAATTAATAGCGAAGGGAGCAATAGGGGAGGTCATAAGCGTTCAACATTTTGAGCCGATCGAGCACACGCATATGGCGCACTCCTATGTTCGGGGGAACTGGCATAATTCAAAAGAAACCACTCCGATTATCCTGGCAAAATCCTGCCATGACCTCGATATTATTAAGTGGGTCATAGACAAGCATAGTAAGAAAATTGTGGCGATGGGCGATCTGAAATGGTTCCGCAAGGAAAATGCGCCGCAGGGCAGCACAGCGCGTTGTACGGACGGCTGCAAAGTCGAGCGGGAATGTCCTTACTCAGCCATTGCGGAATATCATGACAGGCGTTCTCGCACAAAGGTCCTGGATTTACCCCAGGATACCTCCAAACATAGCGAGGTAATTATGGAAAGGTTAAGAACTACCAATTATGGACGTTGCGTTTATCGCATGGAGAATGACCAGCCAGACCACTATATCACCAGTATTATGTTTGAGGACCAGGTTACTGCTAATTTCTCCATGGAAGCCTTTACCTCCTACCATGGGAGGCGTACCCGTGTGATGGGCTCCATGGGTGATATGGTAGGGGATATGGAAGAATTGAAGATCACAGATTTTCGCACTCGTGAGGCCATTACTTTTATACCCCAGGCTGAAGATGTGGAGGGTTATAAAGATAGCGGGCACGGAGGAGGAGACTGGTTATTGGTCAAGGATTTTGTGCAGGCAGTGGCCCAGCAGAACCCTGCTATACTTACCTCGACCATAGACGAGTCCATTGAAAGCCACATTATGGGTTTTATGGCTGAAAAAAGCAGAAAAAACGGCAAGATAATGCCAATTAAAATGTAAAAAATATCCTCTGGTTTAGAAAAGTGAATTTTGCAGATGAGCTCCTATCAAGGCTTTTTGCTTCAAGGGTTTCTAAAATTGTTTTCGAGCTCTTTTTACAAATTTATGAAAAGATCCAAACAAGGGTTTTATAAATCTTTTTGAACCAGAATTAGCGTAAATAAGATTCAATTACAAATAAAATTTTAATCTATAAATAGATACAATGCAGGATAAAAACACCCTCTTGACTTCCCCGGAACCCAATGTTCCAGATTCCAGCAATAACAGATCAATTATTATAATTGGCGCCTTATTTTTTATCTTCGGATTTGTTACCTGGCTAAATTCCGTCCTTATCCCTTATTTAAAGATTGCCTGTGAGCTCAATAATTTTCAGTCCTATTTTGTAGTTACCGCCTTTTACATTTCCTATTTGGTTATGGCACTTCCCTCAGCCTGGATTTTAAAAGTAACCGGGTTTAAAAAAGGCATGTCCCTGGGCCTGTTGGTTATGGCAGTGGGAGCCTTAATTTTTATTCCGGCAGCCCTTTCCAGGACCTACGAATTATTTCTTCTTGGGTTATTTATACAGGGAACGGGTTTGGCTATTTTGCAAACGGCTGCAAATCCTTACATCACTATCCTGGGGCCTATTGAAAGCGCCGCCAAACGCATCAGTATCATGGGAATCTGCAATAAGGTTGCGGGTGCCCTTGCACCAATTGTACTCGGTGCCATCGCCTTAAAAAATGTCGATAGCCTGGTAGCGCAATTGGGCACGATGAACCTGGGTGAAAAAGCCACCGCCTTAAATGAACTTTCTCAAAGGGTTATTTTACCTTATATCATAATGATGGTAGTGCTTATACTGCTTGCTGTTCTTATTTATTATTCCACCTTGCCGGAGGTGGATACCGATGAGGAAGATGAAACCTTGGCAAAAACCAATATTAACAAGAAAAGCATTTTTCAATTTCCGCATTTGTTATTGGGAACCCTGGCCATGTTTCTATATGTCGGGGTGGAGGTAATTGCGGGGGACACCGTTATCAGTTATGGGTCATCCCAGGGAATCCCTTTTGCCTCTGCTAAATTCTTTACCACCTATACCCTGATTGCCATGATTGTAGGATATGTCATCGGAATTTTTACCATTCCAAAATACATCACCCAGGAGAAAGCTTTAAAGGTTTCAGCAATCGTGGGAATCGTTTTTGGAATTGGAGCAATTTTTTCTTCCGGGTTTCTGTCAGTACTTTTTATCTCTTTATTAGGCCTGGCCAATGCACTGGTTTTTCCAGCTATATGGCCAATGGCAATCTCTGGCTTAGGCAGGTTTACAAAAATTGGAGCCTCCTTTTTAATTATGGCCCTGGCCGGGGGAGCCGTCTTACCTCTGATTTATGGATATTTCGCTGATATGTTTGATTCCCAGCAAGCTTACTGGATCATAATCCCCTGTTATCTTTACATTTTGTTTTTTGCTACCAAGGGGTATAAAATCAGGAAATACTAAATTATTATTGGAGGCCTGAATATAATTTTACAGGGAATTTAATTGGATACTAAATCATTGTGAATGTGAAATTCTTGCCTTCTTTAAATGGAATTTTTAGACCAATCAGGTTGGAATGAAAAATCTGAAACCGCAGATTGGGGTTCTCCTAATTGCCTTAAGATGACACAATTTGGGCTTGGGTACTGTCTCTTGTTCTAAAAATTCCTCTTTATCTTCAAAGTTGAAAGATGGGATTTGGTCAATTTTAAGGGCAATTTGAAAGTTTTCCTCAAGACGAAAGTTTATAGCTCCAAGGTTTATAATTTGAGATATTCTTCCTGCACCAATCCCTAAAACTTTCACTAGATCTTTTTGTTTTATTTTAGGAACCTCCATATAAATCGCAATAGAATTGTATAGTTCCCCTTTGATTTGCTCAACCCAATGGGAGGCTTGGCAAATTATTTTTTCTCTCAAATTAGCCTCACCGTTCATTGATATGATCTTGAATGGAATTAATTATTGTCTTTGAGATCTTTCTTTTGACGGCCCTTTTTTCCAACTCTAACGAACTCCACCCGGTATTTTCCTGATGGAATTCCTTGCTAGGGAATATTTGCTTGCTATCCTGCAATGAGGAGTATGACCTTCCATTGGCCAGAGCTGAGCTTTTGGCATTGTGAGCAGGTAGGCTTTTCTATTATACCAACAGCGCCTGATAATTGAATAAATAATTTTGGGTCTTTCTCAAACCCAGAAATATACACTCCTGGTTTTTTACAAAATTCCAAACCCTTTTCCTGGGCTCTGGTGATATTTAATTAGAGTATATTACGGAAACTCTCAACAAAAAGTATAATTATAACCATACTTTCATTTGGCAAAATTAAGGGATTATCGGAAATTCCCATTTTAAATGCGTGTTCATAAATAATAGAACTGTATTAATCTGGGTTATTATGCTCGCTATTAATGCGCTTTTGGGTTTGCTTAAAGGGTTATATCTTTTGTTGCCGGATCTAAAAATTTTATATTAAATTTTTATTTTTTTCATAATTAATTCATAATTAAAGGTACTTTTAGGATCTCTTTAACAGAGAATAGGCAGATGCATTCCCTAACTGCTGTTTGTTTTTAATAATAATACCAACACTGAATGCAGATTGAACAGGCATTAAATTCAGGGAACTCTCACCTTCCTAAACCCAGCAAGGCACTTGACAATGCTTTTTTAAAGGTTAAACCCAACAGAACTCAAGATGAAGGTTTCAAGGAAAACCTTATCAAACTGCTGGACAGGACCAAGGATACTGAATCTGAAGATTTCCATAAGGACCTAGTTATAAACTTCCGTAAGAAAACTTATTACGAAGCTCAACACTTTATTAGACCAAAAGGCAGCAACCACCTTTGGATTTATAATTGCAAAGAGCCTGATTTCGGGCAAAAAGGAGAGTTAAAGTCTATACTCTACCCACCAGGTAGCGACCAGGTACCGACTAAGTTCCGTCCGAGTACCGACCAAGTACCGCAGAACCTCTGTAGAAGTTCGAAATCTGTTAAAAGTAATGGAAGGGGAAAGCAGTAGAATAGAAATGCAACAAGCACTGGATTTAAAACGTGAGGGTAGTTTCAGGGAAAAATATTTGGGGCCAGCCAGGGCTGATTGGGTAATTTAAATGGAATATCAGAAGTAGTCCAAATCATACTAAGCAAAAGTACCTGATTACAGGGAAAAGAAGTGAAATAAAAAACAACTATAATGATAAATGGGATATGGGAAAAAAAAGAAACAGCGTAATGTAGTGAAGAAACGCAGGGAAGCTCAAAGGGCTTATAAACCGGAATCTTGAATTAGTGAATGTTGAATAATTAATTTGAAATCCCTTTTGGGGGATATCACACGAGATACTTCTTTAGTCTGCCTGCGGTAGGTAACACGGAAAAGGCAATCTCCATGAGTTGAAAGATCTTGAAACGAATAAAATTTATTAAAATAGAAAACCTATGATCTGGTTTAAAATCAAAGAATTAGAAAAACTTTTGACAGAGGGAAAACTGTCTGATAAACTTGAATTCCAATACCTTCTCACCAGCCTTATAATAATTACTGCTGCGAATTATCTCTCAGATGAGGATCCTTTATGGGCGTTGTGGGTCCATCTTTTAATCAGTTTAGGAGCGATCATTTGGGGAGTGAGGAAATCCTTCGAGATCAATCAGGGAGGGGACAACAGGGATTACCTCAAACGCTTCATCTCCTTAACTTTTGTTGCAGGCATGCGCATTGTGGTATTTGTATTATTTGTTTCCTTTTTGATTGTTGTTTCTAAATTAATATTAGGTGCTCTCGGGGTTTCAATTGACCTGAGTTCCTTTCTGAAGGAGGTACTGGAGGTGGTAGCGTTTTTCATCTTCACTGGATTGTATTATAATATCCTCCTTAGCTCGTTTAAGCGAGTTAATTCCGGGGATGGCAGCGGGATTCCGGGGGGAGCAGTTAAGCTGCCAGAGGAGGAAATTGGGATTGTGAAGGGGAGTAGGGCTTAGAATGAGAAATAAAATTAAAGTAACAGAATTTAAACCCGATGTCTTCAATCAAATTGAGGTACGGAATTTAAAAGGTTATAGGATAAGGAGTTTACTGTATATTTATAAAAACTAGTATGAAAACAACAAGATTATTTTTATTGGTAGTTACTTCAATAATAGCCATTAAGGGTTATTCTCAAAATTCGAATGAATTTAGAATTTATTACGGGTTTTCTGACACAGAATTAAAACGTGATGTAGTCCTGGATGGTACCGGATTTCATAATGTAGAAAACTCAAGAGAAATTGGAATAAAATATTTAGGACAAATCAAAAACAACCTGAGGTTTGAATTTGGCGTGAATTATCTACAAGCTGATTTAATAATTAACGGCGCACCAATGTTTCCTCAGATACCGACGCGATATGAAAAATTAGAGATGATTTCAATTCCCATATATGCAAATTATACTTTATGGAACTATCTCTTTGTTAATGCTGGACCTATTTTAGATTTTCAAACTTCCGAAAATTCAATTGATTCACAATCAGGAATTGGATATAGTATAGGGTTTGGAGGAAAATATGATTTTAATAACTTTTTAATTTATGTTAATCCCAATTATAAAAGACACGCAGTCCTTCCCTTTGAAAAAGAAAAGTATCATCAAAGATTGAATGAATTGGGAATACAAATTGGATTAGGATATAAATTTTAGTTATAAATCTATATACTGCATATAATAAAAGCCCTGCGGGAAGCCTCAGCCCCCAAAGGGGGAGAAAACAACCAGCAACAATTTTGATAGAAAGTCCAGATCATTTGAAATTTATGTGAACATACAAGATTATCGTCTATAATCATTAGTCTTTCAAATATGGGAGATTGACCATCTTTCATATAAAGATTTTTTCATTGGTCTCCCAGAAATCCCCGGGAGTAATTCTCATATCTCCATCGGGGTTAGTATCGGGTTTCCCTTATGCTTAATTCCTTCTTTTAAATTTTTTAATGTAATTATAAAGGTGGTTCCAACTCCTTTTTCAGACTGAATCTCAATTTTTCCGTGCAATTTTTCAAGTGTTTCCTTAACAACATACAACCCAAAACCGGAACCGGTTGCTGTGCCTGGTAAGCGATAGAACATATCAAATATTTTTTTGTGATACGCCTCATCTATTCCAATCCCATTATCGGAGATTCGGAGCTTTAATTCCTTATTGTCTGTTGTGCCGGAAAGTTTTAAATACCTTCCGGATACCTCTTTTGTATGATATTTAATGGCGTTGGAAATAAGATTCTCCAAGATGGTATTAAATCGTTGCCAATCGGAATAAAATGGGTGTTGCTCATCAATCTCAACCTGAAAAGAAATTCCTTCTGCATCTTTGATATTGCGCACCGAATCTACAATCTCACCAATGGTTTTCTCGATAGGGATTTTTACCATTTCCAGGCCGGTGCGGTTATTTTGAGAATAGCTCAGGATATTTTTAATAAAGCCGTCAAGGCGGTTTATACTGGTGCGTATCATCTTTACCTGCTCAAGAGTGTCGGGTTCCCTGCTGTCTTCTTCAATAAAGGAAATAAGGCCAAGAATGGAAGTGAGCGGGGAGCGCAGATCGTGAGAAACGCTATAGACAAAGCTGTCCAGTTCCTTATTTGTTTTTAGGAGTTCCTTATTTGAAAGGATTAATTCTGCGGCCCGAATTTCTTTCTCCTGATTTTGATAGGCGAGTTCTTTAATTAATTTTCCAAGTTTTTCTTCTTCTTTTTTTCTCCCGGTAATATCCAGTGAAACCTCCATGGCCCCTTCATAT
This sequence comes from Gillisia sp., assembly GCA_041752645.1. Lineage (GTDB taxonomy): Bacteria > Bacteroidota > Bacteroidia > Flavobacteriales > Flavobacteriaceae > Gillisia. The sequence continues at coordinate 15,787 of JBGSWA010000317.1, forward strand.
TTTCCATGTTTCCCGTAAATTGGAGAAGTGGAAGCAAAAACAGAAAATGTATGCCCGTCTTTATGTCTTACCACAAATTCATTAGAGGTATTGCCTTGGGATAGTTTATGCATAATCTCTCTGGCATCTCCTTCTTTCTGCTCTGTGGAGATCAGGGAAATAACATTTTTTCCAAGGGCTTCTTCGGCGCTCCAGCCGTAAATTTCTGTTGCCGCCTTATTCCAAAAATTAATTATTCCATTTTCGTTGGCTGATATGCCAGCCTGAGAAATGATATTTAATAAGTTGGACTGAAATCGAACCTTTTTTTCGGCTTTGGTGGTTTCCGTAACATCCTGTGTGATACCGTATAACCCAATTGGGTTTTGGTTATTGTCAAATTCAAACTTGGATATTCCATAAATGAACTTTATCGTTCCGTCTTTCAAAATGATACGGAAGTTTAAAATTTGATCCCTTAAAGTTTTACTTGATTCCTCGATTGCTTTCAAAACCCCGCCTAAATCTTCGGGATGGATAAAGGATAGCCAAGCCGAATGGGTCTGTTTGTTGTCTTTGGGCGAAATTCCATATATTTTGCAGGCCTCGTTAGACCAGAGGTATATACCTGTTTCAAAATTCAATTCCCAACTGCCCAGATGTGCTATTTCCTGTGCTTGCTTTAATCTTTTTTCGCTTTGAATTAAATTACGTTGGGCTTTTTTTCTTTGGGTTATATCATTGGCGATATTTATAATTCTTCCATCTTCCAGCCTTTTGCCACTAAATTCCAATTCAATGGAGGTACCGTCACTTCTTTTAATTCGTTGTTCATGCCTGGTTGTTTTTCCGTTTTTTAAGCTCTCAATCTTTGAGAAATCGGTTTTTAGATCTTCTTCAAATAAAAGGTCTTTCATAGAAAGACGTAAAAATTCTTCTTTTGTGTACCCGGTCAAATGACACCCGCTGGAATTCACTTCAATAAATTTTTCGGAAGCATCGGCAACAAAAATGGCATCGTTTGCTTGTTCAATTAGCAACTGGTAGCGCATTTCACTTTCCTGAACCTTATTTTCTGCCTTTTTTCTATCGGTAATGTCAATCAGCACATTGACAAACTCTGTTATCTGACCAGTGTGATCCAAAAAAGGAACCGGGTATGACAACACATTTAGTTTATCTCCATTGGGGCGTTCTACAATTATTTCCTGATCGGTAATTTTGCGGTCTTCTTTTAGGGCTATAGCCATTGGGCACCTATCCAGGCTCAGAGGACTGCCATTCTCGCTATAAATCTTCCAGGAGGCGCACCACATATCTTTTCCTATTTCCGGTTCTCGGCCCCATAAGGCTGCCGCCGCTTTGTTGTATAATACTATGCGTCCTTCAAGGTCACAGCAATAGGTTGCAATGGGCAAATTATGAATGAGTTCCCTATAGCGTTTTTCGCTTTCCTCTATTTTTTTGCGTGCTAAGACCAGTTCTGTCACATCAATAAAGAAGAAAAATATCCCGTCTATATTGCCATTGATGTCTCTATGGGGTTGGTAGATTACATCCTCATACATTTCAACTATTTTTCCCTTGCCCTCTTTGTCAAATTTAAAAAGCATTTCCTTGGCTGAAAAAGTTTCCCCGGTTTTATAGACGACATTCAAAATTTCAAAAATTCCCTGGCCTTCCACCTCCGGTAATACCTCCCTAACTGTTTTACCAATGATATCCTTTGTTCCTATTAACTGCAAATAAAGTGGGTTTGCGAATTCAAAAACATGGGTTGGGCCCTTTAATATTCCCATGCAGGAAGGAGCCTGAAAGTATAGATCATTGAAACGCTGCCTTTCAGTTTCAAGGGATAATTCCAGTTTTTTATTATCTATTACCTCTTCAACCGAGTGAAAAATATGGGTAAGCTTGTTGTTATCATCCTTAATCGGAATATTCTGAACAATGGCATACCTGAGTTTAAATTTTGAAGTGCCGCCAAGGGGGAGATCGTATTTTTGAAGAGGCATTTTATGCGAATCCTTTTCGGCAATTACAAGATTCAGAGAGTTCCTAAAACTCTCAGTGCCATTTGATATTTTGCCTTCCGGATTTTCAGGAAACACCTCAAATATTCCTTTCCCAAGCAGATCTTTCTCTTTAAAATTCCCTGCCTCGAGATAGGCGGTATTAACCGCGGTAATAGTGAATTTTGGAGCGTCCGATAGGAGAATTAAACTAGGGTTGGGTAAAAGTTGAAAGACCTGGCTAATAGGTTGATTGTGGGGCATAAAATTTTTAAGTTAAACAGTAAGTAAGAACCAATAAATGGGGAATAGGGGTAATATAAGTAATTAAAATTAGGTGAATTTCATTTTGAAATTTCAGTGAATTACAAAGGCTCTTTTGGTTTGAATGCTCTGGAATAATCCATTTTACTGATTTATTTTCAAAAAAAAATCATACCGATGTTTGCTGAAATCAAAGCGGTATAATTGATTTGTCAGTTTTCTCAAAAATACTCTTATTAAATGTTATTTGTAGGAAAAAAACCATAATTTTTATGAATTATAGCTCAATGGGGTAATTCATCGATCATTTATGTCGTTTGGCCTTTAATTTTAGTTTGTCTTTAACCGGGGAACTAGCTTCAGACCGGATGTGTGACTGGAGGTTTACTATCAATAGCCGGACTCCAAATCAGAAAGACAACATATGCCTGAGAGGATCTACTGGAGATAAGCTGGAAGGGCAGTTTAAGCCCGCTTTTTATCTGTTGAAGGTAAGGTGTGATCAATCATTCCAAATATGGACTGGGAGGTAATTTGTATAGCTTCGGACTGACACTCGGGAGATATGTTGTCTTTCCAGGAAGCATAGGAAACTTAATTCACCCCGGAAAGGGAGCTGGGCAGGAAACCGTAATATTTTTTAAGGGCTACCGTAAAATGTTGTGGATTTTTATAACCTACCTCATAGGCAGCCTCAGCAACCGAGAATTTTTCCTTACTTATCATTTCATGTGCCATTTCCATACGCAACCGGGTAATGAACTTGAAAATTGTGGTGGAATGGACCTTTTTGAAACTTTGCTTTACTTTGGAGGTGTTGAGCCCTGCTATGGGGGCGAGCTCTGCAATGGTGATGTGCTGCCTGAAGTGCTGCCTTATATGGCCTTCCACCTGTTGCATGCCCGCAACTTCATTTTTTGACAGCTCTTTTTCCTCATAAGAAGCGCTATAACTATTCTCTACTAAAAAGCCCAGCAGCAGGGTGGATATCCTAGCTTCCAGGTAGATTTTTTTTGATGTGACTGCAGTACCGGCACCCAATAATCTCCCTAATCTTTTGCTTTAGCTCCGGGGGTATCGGCCTGCTCTGCTCCCACAATAGAAAGCTCTGTTTCCTTTTTATGCCATTGCTGAGCACCCTGAAAGTTTCACTGAAGTCTCTCTTTGGTACTCTGGTAAGAAAATCTTCAGTAAAAAGCACTTCCAGGGTTTTCCTCGAAGCAGCTTTATACTGCAGAGTACCCTCTATTTTAGAAAAATAAAAAATATTGAAGTGACCCTCCGGGATTGACATCGTCGGGCCGGAACCATATGCAGGGGTATAACTGTAGTCGCCTTCCAGCTGAATAAAATGAAAAAGAGGCCTGTGAGGAGCGCGCAGTAAAGCAAAGGGCACTTGGGGAGGCTTCAAAGGGATTTAATTAATCGAATTTTTCTATAATTAATTTATTGCAATCTCCCTTAGTTGGTTGCAGAATAATAATGCTGTTAAAATTTAAAGAGGCGGTATTTTTAAATACCATCCCTCCATTGTTTTCTTCCACCTCTCCAAATCCTTCAACAAAAGTATTTCCTTTTTTCAGAAAGGCTACTTCTCTCAAGGATTCTGTACCTTCGGATCTGAATTTATAGGTTGCAATTAGCGTGTCCCCTTTTATTATACCCTGAATTGTCCCTTTGTTCTGGTCTTTTTGAAAGAGTTTGTATACCAAATTGCCATTGACCAAATCCTCCTCAACAGTAATATCCATAAACACACTATCCTTATCGGAAGTGTAAGTATAGCAATTCTTTGCCTGGATTTTTGTAATAGATTTGTCATTCCCCTCTGCTTGTTTTGGGGTGTTGTTACAGGAGGGAAACATAAAAATAATAATGATCGGGAATAGGATGCTGTTTTTAAGTATAGAAGAGCCCTCAGATAAGAGGGTCGAATAAAAAGAAGTTGTCGGTAGTTCATTCATTTGTTGTTATTTTCCTGTTTTTTTATAGGTTTTGTAAGGTCTTTCTTTAAGTCTTAAAAGGAAGATTATTTGCAGTATCTCCCACTTTTTAAAATCCGCTGCGGAAGAAACATATAGGAGAAAATCAATCTGCCTATTAGATTTGATTGCCAAACTGAAATTTACGATCTGAAATTCAGAGTGAAGGTGGCTCCAGCATTCACTTTACTCTCCAAACTTATTGTGCCCCCTAAGCTAACCATATAATTATTAACCAGGTATAAGCCAATACCTTTACTGTCATGGTGATCATGAAAACTCTGGTGTAGTCCAAATATTTTACCCCTAACCTTTTCCATATCAAAACCAAGTCCATTGTCAGAAAAAATGAGTTGTATAAATCCTTCATTTTTTTTAGAGGTAATGCTAATTATTGAGGGAATTCCGGGCCGGGAATATTTTATTGAATTTGAAATTAAATTAAGAAATATACTGTGCAGATAAAATGCATTAAAATTTATATCGGTCACTTCCGAAAAATCAATATTAAAGGTGGTTTGCGAATCTTCAATCAGAGCCTTTAAAGGATTCATGGTAGTGTTCAAAGTATTCTTCAGATGCACCTTCTCCAGTTTTACGTTTATTTTATCTTCTTCATTTAAGAGATCAATATGCTTATTTAGGGTGTTTTTTAGTTGAAAAACCGAAGTTTCCAGCATCTCTATATATTGAAGGGTATCTTTATCCTGAATTTTAGATATGTCCAAGAGGCTGAATATGGAAAGCAGATTATTTACCGGGGTCCTCAGGTCATGGGAGGTGGTATATGATAATTGTTTGAATTCGGCATTCACTTTTGTAAATTTGGCGAGAAGTAAATTTCGCTCTTCCTCCAGATTCTTTATATGAGTGATATTTTTCGAAATTCCATAAATCAATTCTTGATCGGGGATCGGGATTGAGGTCCAGGTGAGCCATACAATTTCCCCATTTTTTTTGATATAGCGGTTTTGAAAGTGTAATAATGGAATTCCTTCCAAAATCATGGCCCGCGTTTCAGCTGTATTCAGCTTATCCTGGGGATGTACAAAATGGCTTATGGGACTGGCAAATAATTCTTCCTGGGTATAGCCCATAAGCTTAATAAAGGCCGGGTTTATTTTTCTAAAGTATCCATCATATCCCGCAATACATAAATAATCGTGAGATAGGGAAAAGAAAGGATCAATGTTGAAATATTTTTCAATAGTTATATCTGAATTATCAGAAATTGGTATCGCATTCAATTCGTCTTTCATTTACCCTTATTGACTGTTAATAGTTTTTGATTATTGCTTGGAAAAGATGAAGGTTCAGTTATTCTGTTTTTGAATTGTTTTACCTTATTTTATATTTTATGGCTATAATAGGTAGGTTCCATAATTAAATAAATTCATAAGAAAATATGCTTTTAAATATGAAACTTAGAAAAAGGTTCGCCAAAGTGTTATAATTAAACGGCAAAAGAGTAAATTAAATACTTTTGCAAGAAATTGTTCTTAAAAAAAT
>JBGSWA010000318.1:0-3813 GCA_041752645.1 Gillisia sp.
TGGAATAAATTACAATTGATATAACTTTTTAAATTCGTCACAATTAAAGCAATTACCCTTAGCAGATGAAAAAGAAAGCATAATTAATATTTCTACATAGGGCAAAGCTCAATTCACCAAAATAATTTTTTCGTTATTTCAATACCATCCATATTTGTTGTAGCTTATTAGACAAAAGATTAAAATCATTTAATTGTATTCCCAAACTAAATAAATCATATGATTATCAGTAACACTTTTGTTATAGTTTAATTGGCTAAATAATTAAATAATTAGTGCTGATGACTAAGTCTCAGTTCTTCTAAAAATATCCTATCAAATGAAATGGCATTCAAACAAAAGACAATGACCCGAATCCTTAATTGGTATTTTTTGTTTTACTTATCTATGTTTAACATGGGTACTCTAAAAGCTCAAGATGGTAACATCAATGGCCTTTTGAAAGCAAACGATGCCAATTTTTACAGCAATAAAATTTTAACCAATTATCACTCGGTATTGGCAGGGCGTTTTAAGGATTGGAATGTTATTAAAATATCATCTGATTCAATAGCTTCAAAACTTACCGATAATTCCTTTACAAAAATTTCCATTGGATTACAAGTTAATAGTCAAATGGCCTTTAATTTAGTTCTGGAGTCAAATCCAATCGTCTCCGACAATTATATACTTACAACTCAAACCCCGCAAGGAAAAATTAGCAGCCAACCCAAGCTTAATTATTTTTATAAGGGAACAGTACAAAATACAGCAGGCAGCGATGTACGCCTTTGCATAAAAGAAGGTTTTATTTATGGGTATATCAGAAAAAGCGGCAAGGAATTCTTTATAGAGCCGCTGAACCGATACAGTAAAAATGCCTTGAAGGATGAATTTGTTTTCTACGAATCAACCGATGTGATAGCTACTACAATGAATTGTGGGTTTAATGATGCCCAGGCTGCGGCCAAAAATGTTCTAAATAAGCCAATACAAAACCTGAGGCCCTTATCTCCGGACAGCAGCGGAAACCCAATTTGTAAAAAGGTAAAATTCCTGATTGCATCAGACTTCTCGATGTACAAGTCTTTTAACAATGATATCGATGCGCTCGAAACATTTTTAATAGCCAACCTGAATATGGCGGAGGGGCTATACAATACACTAAATCTTGATTCAACAAGAGCAGGTGACGTAGGCAATGATTTATTGAAATTTGAAGTAACTCAGTTGCATACTTCCATTTGTGATAGTTGTGATTTTATGGGCAACTCGGATCAATTAACAGACATCATTGTAGGATTTGGAAGATGGATTGAAGCCAATACGGGAAATGAAAAGTATTCGGTGGTCAATCAATTTTGGAGTACAAGGCAATTGCGAGCTGGATCTAATGGCTATTCTGGACTTTCCTTCGCAGGTCTCCATCTGGGGTGCCAATGGACTACGATGAATCTCATTAAATATTTCACACAAGATCCAATCTTATTAAGGTTGGTGGTTGCCCATGAGGCTGGTCACGCATTGGGCTGTCGGCATGACAATGAGGTCAAAAGCTCTGTTACAGGATTTATCATGAACGCCTCTGGCACCTACTCACCTTCAGGAAGGTTTTCAAGATTGAGTGATTTTGGAGGCGTGAATTATAGTTCACAACAAACAATAGCAAAAACAGCCCTTATTTCCCCTTGCATAGAAGATTGCTCACCGGTTGCCTGTGATTCAGTTACGGGATTAAAAATAAAATATTATAATGCTTCGGATAGCATGAATGTATCATGGACAGGTAGTGGTAACTACCTGGTAAAATATAAAGTAAAAGATTCCCTCAATTTTGACCTGGTCAATCAGTTTACCGTTATAGGAAATGAGCTGGTATTAAAAAAAATATCTCCATGCTCTCAGTACATCATTCAGGTGCAAAAAATATGCAGCCCGGGCAAATTAGGGAGAATTGCAAGCGTGACTTATGCCAGTTCAAATTTTGGATTATCAGCCAAGCCTGTAAATATTCGGAGTGACCGCTATGACTTAAACCTGTATTTGACTTGTGACAATTGTAAACGAAAAGAAATCTTAGTCAATATAGACCATCATCCATATTACTTTAATATCAATGCTTTTCCGGCAATGGTTACGATACCCAATTTATTTGCGGATGGGGCCAGGCATCGATTAGAATATAGTGGTGATACAGTAAATGGTGGCTGTCAGTTATTAAAGTTTTACACGGCTCCTTATTATCGGCAAAATAGCATCAGTATAATCAACGAGAATTTCGATAGTTGCCATTTACCATCATCATGGAAAGATAGTTTAATAAGAATGGCTCCAACAAATACCGCTGCCTGGAAATGGGGAATAAGTAAACTATTGGGCAATTTGACTGCTTCAGGTGAAGTTTTTATGTACCCTGGAAACTTTGACAGTAGCTGCATGCTTTTTAACTATGGTGGCCTCGGAGGTGAATCTTTGTCTTTGCCCGTCACAGATATTTCCGGATATAAAAATATCTATTTAAGTTTTGATTACCAGTTTTACTTGAATAAATCATCTTGGTATAAAAATGAACTTAACGCATTCTTTAAAGTGCAAATCTTTGATGGGGTTAACTGGCAAGATGTATTAGAGCGCCGTAAACTGGATGTCTTCATACCCAGGCATAGGAATCTAATTTGGGATACCATTCCACCAAGAGTATTCATACCTCTGGATAGATTCACAAACAAAAAATTGCAGGTAAGATTTATTATTGATGATGGTGCAATTTTAAATGAAAGTACCAGGGTTTTGGAAAGGACAGCCCCTTTCTTGTTTCTTGATAATATTAAAATAGATGGTTATAATAAAAATGCAAGCGATCTCAATTCCTCTTTTTCAGTATTCCCCAATCCTGCAGGCAATGACGTTTTTATAAAAATAGCTCCATTGCCCGTAGGTAATATTCAGTACAAATTAGTGGATGTATTGGGCAGGGTATTGCAGCAGGGATTATTGTCTAATTACCGCATTAATACAAGCAGGCTTGGTAAGGCTACCTATTTTTTAATGCTTTATGCAGCGGATAAGCAATTGGGGCACACGCAGAAATTTATAAAAAATTGAAATTAACTCAACACATACAACTCATTTGCACATGAAAGGATTGCCATTTTATCTGATATTTTTTTTAATGCTATTGGCGGTAAATGAATTAGCTGCCCAGAACAATGGCAGCCAGCTCTCCATAACCAACATCGCCAATTTTCATAGTACAAAAGTTGCCGGTAATTACAAGGGGATTTTGTCTACCCGCTTTAAACATTGGGAAGTCATTAAGCTGCCATCCGCCGCAATTACAAAGGCAATTGCTGAAAATAATTTCGAACTAAAAATTGGTTTACAACTCAACGCTGTAACCGGTTTTAATTTATACCTGCAACCATCGGAAATGGTCTCCGACAATTATATACTTACAACCCAAACCCCGCAAGGAAAAATTACCTCCAAGCCCCAGCTTAATTATTTTTATAAAGGGACAGTACAAAATACAGCAGGTAGCGATGTTCGACTCTGTATAAAGGAAGGCTTTATTTATGGCTATATCCGCAAAGACGGCAAGGAATTCTTTATAGAGCCGCTGAACCGATACAGTAAAAATGCGCTAAAGGACGAATTTGTTTTCTACGAATCAACCGATGTGATTACCGTTGCAATGAGTTGTGGTTTTAACGATGCACAGGCTGCAGCCAAAAATGTTTTAGACAAGCCTATACAAAATCTACGGCCTTTATCTCCCGACAGTAGTGGTAATCCAATCTGTAAGAAAGTTAAGTTTCTAATTGCATCAGATTA
>JBGSWA010000319.1:0-1875 GCA_041752645.1 Gillisia sp.
TTTTTCTTTTTCAGTTCTTCGCGGGTTCTATAAATTTCAAAACCCGAAGCAATCGCATTTTTTACATAATCCGGATCCCAGGGTTTGTCGATAAAGCGAAATACTTCCCCACGGTTGATAGCATCTATAGCAGCACCAATATCTGTATGCCCGGTAATCAGGATTCTTATTTTTTCCGGATATTTTTTCCGGATAATTTCCAGAAACTCTACACCTGTCATAACCGGCATCCGCTGATCGGCCATTACAATACAAATATCATTTGTATCTACAAAATGCAGTGCTTCTGAGGTATCCGTAGTGGTAAAAATGGTATAGTCCTTCCTAAAATTAGCTTTAAATGAGTGAAGATTGTGCTCTTCATCATCCACATAAAGTACTTGTATAGGTCGGTTCAAAATCATAAAGGTTTTAGTTCAGCCCTTCTTTTTTAATTGGAAGTGTTATCACAAATTCTGTTCCCTCGTTCTCAGCCGTATTGAGTTTTAAGCTACCTCCGTGGGCTTCAATTATCTTAAAAACGATCGATAGACCAAGACCTGTTCCTTTGCCTACTTCTTTTGTTGTAAAGAAGGGTTCGAAAATACGGGATTTAACCTTATCAGGAATTCCTGATCCATTATCTCGGATAGATATTTTTACATGATGTTCATCTTCGAGACTGGTAGAAACCCAAATGGCAGGTGGTGCTTTAGGGGAAGGATTATCCAATACCGCATGAATAGCATTGGTAATGATATTCATAAAGACCTGATTTAATTTTCCGGGATAGCATTGCACATCGGGCAGGTTGCCAAGATCCTTAGTCAGGGTTATATCCGGATTGATTTGATTGTTGAGCAATACAAGCGTCGACTCCAACCCCTCGTTGATATTTACAACATTCAGATCATGACTATCTATTCTGGAGAAAATCTTCAAACCTTTTACAATTTCTACGGTTCTCAGAGAACCATCCTTCATGCCGGTTAGGAGCAGTTCAATTTCCGATTTGATATATTCAATATCGAGATCTTCTTTAAATTTATCGATCCGTTCCAGTTCTGAGCGCATTTGTACTGCATCTGTAATATCTTTTAATTTTTCATATTCATTCAGCACATCCATAATGTCATAGATATCCCTCTGGAGCGGGCTGATATTGGAACTTACAAAATTGATAGGATTATTGATTTCATGTGCGATACCCGCCGTTAGCTGACCCAGGGAAGCCATTTTTTCCGACTCAATCAAAAGACCCTGTGCATCCCGGAGTTTATTGAGGGTGACATTGAGTTCCTCATTGCTTTTCTGGAGTTTGCTTGTGCGCTCATCTACTGTTTTCTCCAAAATAATATTTTGGTTGTTGATGATCCGTTCGTTTTCTTTAGATACGCTCAAAGCTTCTTCCTGTGCCATTTCACGTTCCCGCTTCAGGGTATTTATTTTATCTGCAAGGGCTATGGACAAGATCAGTACTTCAATAGCCGTACCCAACTGCATGGTGTAATTGGTAAAAATATTATAGGGCAGGATATTCAGATTACGAAGGCTGAATAAGACCAAACCTACCAGCAAAATGGACCACGCCAGTAAAAAGATTTTTGCCGGTCGATTTCCCTTTATGGATAATTTAAGAGCCATTAAAAAAGCGAGTATGGAAGCGGCTGTACCTCCTGCATCAATCATGCGATAGCTAAATATATCGAATCCCAGCATTCGGAGCAGTATGGCTGCCACGTAAGGAATGATAGCAAGTCCCAGTAATTTATCCAGAAAGGGAGTTGTTTTGCTTGAATTTAAAAAAGATTTGGCGAAAAAGATACCGAATATGCCTGCGAGAGCCGGAAAATAGATATAAACCTGATTGTTGAGCCCCGAATAATTTGGCCAAAA
>JBGSWA010000320.1:0-2247 GCA_041752645.1 Gillisia sp.
TGAAGCCATAAATATAGTAGATGAGTTTTTAAAAGACGGCAAGCTGATTCTGTTTACAAAAAACAGGAAGGGCACAACTGAAGAAACCTATTCCAACCGTAAAGGTTCTTTTGAAAACAATGAAGTCTTTATCCTTATCAATGAAAATTCCGCTTCGGCAAGTGAGATCGTGGCCGGGGCCTTACAGGACAACGACAGGGGAACCATTATTGGAAGGCGCTCTTATGGAAAAGGGCTTGTTCAGCGAGAGATGGAACTGGGAGACGGCAGCGCAGTGAGACTTACCATTGCTAGGTACTACACCCCGACAGGACGTTCAATTCAGAAATCCTATAAACTGGGAAATGAATCTTATTTTAACGATTATACAAGGCGTTTTAAAAACGGGGAACTGGCACATGCAGATAGTATTCATGTTACCGATAGCTTAAAATATGTGACTCCGGGCGGAAAAATCGTCTATGGTGGCGGAGGAATTATTCCTGATATCTTTGTTCCTAAGGATACCAATTTCGAAAGGGAAAACCTGACCTATATCCTGCGTAGCGGATTTTTAAACCGATTTGTCTTTGAGGTACTGGAAAAAGACCGGAATTATTATAATTCACTGAGCAAAGCGGATTTCCAAAACAAGGAAATCGTAACTAAAAAGATGATTTCTGATTTCTTCAAATTTGCACTCAGTGAAAACCTGAGGTTGAAAATTGACATTTATGAACCCCTGTTGAGAAACTATTTAAAGGCAGGTATGGCTGAGCAATTATTCGGTTCGGATGAATTTCAACGGATAATTAATGCAGATGACCGAATTGTTAAAAAAGTAACCGAATTATCTAATGCAAACTAGTATATTCGTCAGTATGGATGCATACAATGATTATACTTCAATTTTTCTGCTGTTATCTCCCCTCTTTTTCTATATAATAGCGGTGATCTTCAGGCTTTTGGACAACAGCGCATTATTGTTTTTAGAGAAAGAGATCTTTGTGGAATCATCCAATGTTCCTCTGAAAGCAATTCAGGAACAAATCGATTCTTCAACAGATCTCAGGTTTAAACACCTGTTAAAAAGAACCTTAGTTTTCAGAAAGATCCACAAGGTATTTATCATTCTTATGATCGCCGCACTGCCGGTTACAATAATTACTTACTTCACTCTATTTTAATTTATCGTGTGCCTTAGTACACCTTCCTTTATTCCAATCGAGGTTATAATATCAGTAGCAATAGCTGCCCCGATGCCACCGACTATCGCATATTGGCTCCCGTGACTGCCCCATGGGTCCCATAAAATATAATTTTGGCGAGACCAGATAATCTCCATTTTTTTTAAATTGAATCCTTCTTTTTCCTGCCGGGGATTTTTATTCGTAATTATTAATTCCAGGCCTTAAATATTAATAAAGCATTTTTGAAGTTTCTACAGTAATTAAAAAATGTTTGAAGAATGCTTTTTTAGCTGGTTCCCAGAGTAAAGCCAGAACGATTCGAAGTACATTTACAACCTCTCCTTTGGCACCTAAACTACCTTGAGATAGAGCTTCTTCAATTATTTGGGACCAGCTTTGAACAGATCCTCCCCTTTGGTTCCTGTAGGAAAACTCTACACATTATCAAAAAGTGCATTTTATAGATCGAAAGTTTTTTTTACGAAGGATTATTCCTACGCATCCTATTTTTAGCATTGGCCTGGATCATCATCCCATACCTGAAATTGAGTTTCAGGACATACCGGCAACCTCTCTCCACAATCAGCACATCAAAATCTTCAAAATTTGGCTTTTCGCTCAATAGCCTTTGATGTAAGAAGAATACCAAGTAAGGCAAGCACGCAACCTGCCGCGAGGATTCCAATCAAGGCAACAGAACTATTGCCAACCAGTAAGGCATCAAAATCAAGGAGTGTAAAATTATAAGCAACCACCACAATGGCAAACGTCATTAAAATATAGATAAATATTTTCATTTTGTAGTAATTTAATGTCCTTTAAATTTTATGCAATAAGGCAACGCCTATATATTTCCCCGTCAAATTAAGAAATACTTAATGTGTCAACACTATTGATAATCATTTACTATATTCTTTTTTCGGGGAAATATAAATAGAATTAGCCATCCCCCGTTTTTTTAATTGAACATTAAATCTAGTTGTCCGTTCTGCATTATTGGTGCTGTATTTTGAATTTTCCATCGCATTTTTACCGGCATCAATAGGATGGACACTACCTTGCTTATCTTATAATATAA
>JBGSWA010000321.1:0-6086 GCA_041752645.1 Gillisia sp.
TTTTCATCCTCTAGCTCCAGAATCACCTTTGAGGAGGTTTCCTGGTAAGGTGCATGTCGGGAAGCAGCACTCACCCCATAACCAATAAGCCAGTTACCTTCCTGTTTGGTGCGGGGTTCCTTTTGGCGGTTTTTCCATCCAAATTTATCCGCTCCAATTCGTAAACATTCTATGAGTAATCTTGAAGAAAAAGGTTTGTCTGCTCCAAGATCGATTTGTGTATCATTTTTTATCCGGAATTCCACAGGATCCATTTTTAATTTCCAGGCCATTTCATCCATTGCAGATTCCAGTGCAAAGCTTCCCGTTGCTTCTCCCGGGGCGCGCATTGCAAAAGGGGTCTGTAAATTCATGGGGATTAAACGATATTTAATTTCGTTGTTGGCAACCTTATAGAGCATTTTTGACATCATCCCGCAAGGTTCCTGATATTCCTGATACGTGGAGGTATGAGATAGCGTATCGTGGGATAAGGCAGTAAGCGAGCCATCCTTTTTAGCACCAATCTGTATTCGCTGTTCATTATGCTGCCTCATCCCCGTATTTGTGAACATCTGTTGCCGAGTCACCGTCATTTGTACAGGACGTGCCAAGCTTTTTGAAGCCATAATCGCTAAAATAACGTGACGCTCTGTGTTTAATTTTGAACCAAATCCCCCACCCACATACGCGGAAATCACCCTCACATCTTTCTTAGGAATTTGAAAAGTATCTGAAATAGAAATTGTAGAATCTTCCACAATTTGCTGGCTCGCATAGGCGGTTAGCTTTCCATTCTCCCAGGAAGCGATCACAGCGTGCAACTCCATAGGGTGATGATGTTCTATAGGGGTACTATAGGTTTGATCCAGGGTTTCATCGGCTTCAGCCAATCCGGTAACCATATCCCCACGCAAATAATCTGGATTCACCGCGGGTTTATATGCTTTAGACCTGGCTCCATCAAATTGGATCGTTGGATCTAAATCTTCCTTATATTCAAATTTTACCAATCTCGCCGCATATTGTGCCTGCTCAAAAGTTTCGGCTACAACCACACCTATAAATTCTCCAAAATAATGAACCTTTGGACTTTGCAAAACCGGGGCTATACTGGAGGTCGTAAGTTCAGGCATCACCTGGTCAAAAGCAGTTAACTTTTCTGCATTTTTATAGGTTATTACCGCAAGTACCCCCTCCAACTTTTCCGCTTCAGAGGTATCTACAGAGATTATTTTACCCTTTGCAATTGTACTATTGATTCCCTGTGCATACACTAGATTTTCAAAAGAAAATTCTGAAGCATATTTCGCCATTCCCATTACTTTTAAACGGCCCTCTACCCTATTAATGGCTGCTCCTACTCCGGATGCTTCAAATGTATTCATCAGTAAATTTTTATTTTTTAAAATGGCTTATGCTTTTCTTTGGTATGCCTGGGTAAGGGCCCTAACAATCGCTTTTTTACCCATTTCTACCTTATATTTATTGCCTTGCAAGGGTCTTGCGTCTTTCATGGCCAGCTCGGCTGCGACTTCAAAGTTTGCCAGATTCGGTATTTTTCCTTCGAGATAATTTTCTACCTGTGTTAATTTCCAGGGTTTATGGGCAACACCGCCCAATGCAATGCCGGCCTTGGTAATTATTCCGTCAACTATTTGCAAACCTGCTGCTACCGAAACCAAGGCGAAAGCATAACTCGCCCTCTCCCGGATTTTTAAATAATAATAGTGATCTGAAAACACTGGTTCTGGCAAGTGAATAGCAGTGATTAATTCTCCCGGCATCAGGTTAGTGTCCCTTTCCGGCTGATCTGCAGGCAATCTGTGAAAATCTAAAAATTCTATCATTCTGGTGGAACCTCCTGTTTGTAGAACTTCTACGCTTGCCCCAATTGCCGCCAATGCCACACACATATCTGAAGGGTGCACGGCAACGCACTTTTCACTCCATCCAAAGATGGCGTGTAAAGCATTCATGCCATTCAAAGCACCACATCCTCTACTCGGTTCTCTCTTATTGCAAGGCATGGAAGTTTCAAAAAAATAAGGACATCGGGTACGCTGTAGCAAGTTTCCGCCATTGGTAGCCATATTTCGAAGTTGGGCTGAAGCTGCTGAAAGCATCGCCATTGACAACAAAGGATATTTTGTTCGGACCTCACGGTGGTTTGCAGTTTCAGAATTATTGAGCATGGCGCCTAATGTTAATCCGCCATTTTCATTTGAAGTTATATTTTTATAATCAAGCCTAGCGACCTCGATAAGCTCATCGGGACGCTCCACATCCTCTTTCATTAAATCAATCAAATTTGTGCCTCCCCCTAAGTA
This sequence comes from Gillisia sp., assembly GCA_041752645.1. Classification (GTDB taxonomy): domain Bacteria; phylum Bacteroidota; class Bacteroidia; order Flavobacteriales; family Flavobacteriaceae; genus Gillisia. The sequence goes on from JBGSWA010000321.1 coordinate 2,310, forward strand.
CTGGGCATTTGCATTGGAATTGGCAGCCTGCAATGCTTCTTCTGCATTCTTTGCACCCGTGTATTTGAATGGTCTCATAATAAATTATCGCTTTAAGAATTCTTCGCCTTTTCCATTTGTTCCTGTGTAGCAAATTCCCAGGTTGGCATCTGGTCATCACCGGAATGCACTTTTTTAAATGCCTGCACAATGTTATTGTACGCTCCACAGCGGCAAATATTCCCCGACATTCTTTCCCTGATCTCTTCTTCAGAGAGTTTTAAATTGGTTTCAATTTTCGTCAAATCTTCTGTAACATAACTTGCATCCCCATTTTCAACCTCTTCAAGAAGGGCTACCGAAGAGCAAATTTGGCCCGGCGTACAATAACCGCATTGAAAGCCATCATGTTCCAAAAAGGCTTGCTGCATTGGGTGAAGTTCTCCATCTTTTGCCAAACCTTCAATAGTGGTGATACTTCTGTCCTCACAAGATGCTGCCAAGATAAGACAGGAGAGTTTTCGGGTGCCATCAATTATTATCGTACAGGCACCACACTGACCGTGGTCACAACCTTTTTTAGATCCAGTGAGGGCCAAACCCTCGCGCAGGGCATCGAGTAAGGTAGTTCGGGAATCCAGGTGTAAGAGTTTCACCATATTATTTACCCGCAGGTTTACTTTTACTTCATTGAGAAGAACCCTGGGGTTATCAGGCAGGTTTTTCATTGTATTTGCAAATAATTCCGAAGTGAAAAAAGAGGATGCATAAAGGCTTAAACTAGCTGCAGAAATTTGTTTCAGGAATTTTCTACGGGAAGTTCCGTCGTTTAGGCCAAGTTGATCCAGGATTTTTTCTTCATCTTTAGTTAATCTGTAAAGCTGCGTTGGGCCTTTCCAGTTTTCCATATCATCCATAAGATATCTTGTTTTTTATGCTCTAAAAATCAATTAAGGTTCATAAACTCTATATCAACTAATTGTTTTATAATTTATACCATACGTAAAAACAGGCAGTGTAGATCATCATTTAGCCATTTAACTATTTTCCCAAAGAAATACTTTAGCCTTCCCCTTTAAAAATAAAAAAATAAAATCAACCTAATAAACATATTATCAAAACATTAGGAAAATATCCATGAAAATTTTGGGTAAGATTTTCCATGGATAGGGAAAGTGCTTGGCTCTAGGGATTCCAGAATGTTGGATCTTTAAAAATCTGTTTTAAATAAAATTGGTTTGAAAAACAAATCTCAAGTATTTATTAAAAGCCACCCTGTAATATCAAACCCTGGACTTCGGGCATAAATAACAGTGTCTATTTCAATTTTAGATTTTAGTACTTTATGACCACCCCCAGGAAATGGATTCCTGGCTGTGAATTGCAACTCTCCAATAGGATTGAATGTAATGTGGGATATTTTGAAATACAAATTTCGAAGCCCACTGAAACCAGCCCGGGCTAGTGAAGCGGCAGGGGAAGGTGGCGGAAATAGAAGGGTCTCCCCCTTTTGAGGCTTTAAGCCATGGTAAAATATCAAAGTATTTCCCGGTCTTTAAAGGGAAAGTTCTCAAAAACCGTATGTCTGTCGGGCCGGTTTTTCTTACACTACTTTTTCTTTAGCACATTGCAAAATACACCTTAACGAATAGTTGAGTTGTTCATCGAATAGATTGAAGGCCACCAGTAGTGGCCAGTATTTATTGCTTACTTTAGTCTTGTAATTAAAACAATAGGCGCTCCCTAATAAGCCTTTTTGAATCTCCCCAGGATTTTAATTGCATTCCCCAAAAAAAAATTACCCTGGCAGAAAATGCCGTTTTTACTACCCCACCAAAAGATTAGGCAATATGGTCTTAGTTGACCAAATATATATTGTAATAATTATTAACTTTAAATTATTTATTATGAAAAAAGTACTTTTGAGCGCAGCAGCGCTAATGTGTGGAGCGGTTATTTTTGCTCAGGGAAATCCCAATTTTAGTGACATTGACCAGTACGGTTATGGCAACAGCGCTATGGTAAATCAAGTGGGTACAAGTGAGCACTATTCTACGGTGGATCAGAAAGGGCATATGAACGTTGCCGATGTAGACCAAACCGGGTATGATCAGAAATCTAAGATCGATCAATACGGAGAACAACATCATGCTTATGTAGATCAAAGTGGGTATAAAAACGAATCCAATATTATCCAAAAGGGCTATAATAACAATTCCTCCAGTGACCCTACAAATAATGAAGCCTATGTAGATCAAAGCGGAGATAAAGGGGATTCTGATATTTTTCAATATGGGAATGACAACAAAGCCTATGTAGATCAAAGTGGGTACAGACAGGATTCTAAAATTATGCAATTGGGTAAATGGAATAAGGCTACTGTGTACCAATCAGGCAAGTACAATGATTCATTTATATTCCAAGATGGAAGATGGAATGAAGCTAAGGTAAATCAGAGCGGATATGGTGATGAGTCCAAAATATGCCAGGATGGGGATAATAACTTTGCCCTTGTAGACCAATCAGGGAAATGGAATTTCTCTAAAGTTAGTCAGGATGGTAACTGGAACACTGCAAAGGTATACCAATCAGGTTGGTCTGATGTGAGCCTTGTCAATAGTGTTGGAAATGGCAACTTAGCGGTTGTTCACCAATCTAGTTTCTAATTTTCCAAAAAAGTTTAAGGATTAAGGGCAGCTCTAAACTGTCCTTAATCTTTTTTAATTAAATATTAAGGTTATGAAAGTATTTTACAATATTGGTTTAAGCCTTATTTTATTCCTGTGGTTTTCAAATTCATATGGGCAGGGGAAGGAGATCTTGTCCGATGGGAATACAGAAATGATTTTACAGGATCTAATGGCCTTACCCCAAGGGGTACCAATTCATTCAGAAAAGGCAGTTGCCTTTAAAAATACTGGAAATCAAATTTTTTTAGAACAAATTGGCGATGATAATAGCATAGGAGTGCATATTACTTCGGAACGAAGAAATATAAATTTAATTCAAAATGGTAACGAAAATTATATTAATTTAACATCAAATGTAAAGAGTGTATCAGCCGACGTGGTTCAGAACGGCAATAACAACTTTCTTATGGATGATGTCTTTGGAGTTTCCCAGGACATTTCCTTACAATTAAAACAAAATGGCGATAATCTGCATTTTGAAAGACATGGTTCAAATTCTATTGGCGATAATTTGAAGTTTGAAATAAATGGAAATTCAAAAGCTATAATAATAAGAAATTTTCAATGAAACGAGTACCCCCCATAAGATCAATTGAATTTTGTGTAGTGATATTGGTATTATTCATTGGGAATTCTGTTGTATCACAAAATTTAAATACGTTGGTAAGTGCCAGCATTAATGTCAATGATGCAAAAAATGACATCCTGGAAATTTCCGGTATTGCAAAAAATTTAATGGAAACCACCTATAGCCTTAAGTATGAACTTTCTGTAATTACCTCCAACGAAAATAACAATTCCTCCAAAAGTGCCCAATCCGGGTTTTTTACTTTGGGGCCTTTTGAAACTAAGATTCTTTCCCATACCTCCATTTCCATAAATCCTGACAATCGGACAATTATCTTGTTATTAATATACAATGAGGATGAAATTTTAATTGCAACCGATCGAATTGTATATGATATAAGGGAGATAAAAAAGGAAAAAGAAGAGGTGTCTTATCAAAAAGAAAATGAAGGAATACAATTGACCGGGATGGTTATCGAGCGGACAAAGACAAAACCAGGAAAAAATTTCTATGACATTTTTTATCAGAAATACAGCCTGA
>JBGSWA010000322.1:0-3445 GCA_041752645.1 Gillisia sp.
CAATGTGAAGAAAATTCTTGAAGAAGCACTTTCAAATGCAAACAGAAGCGATGTCCGCTTCGAGGTGCACGGATCTGGTGAGGATGAAGGGTTGGCTCCTTTTGGAAATAACCTTCCGGAGGAACGCTCTTATAACCGTACAGTTATAATTGATCTTATTCCTGAGAACTAAGTTCTCTTAGAAGTAACAGAGAATTTCTTTTAAAGTAAAAGGATATGGTGTAAAACGAGGGCACTGAAAAACCAGCTCTTTTGAGGTAATCTTATTAAAGCGATCAAGCAAAATGTATTTTTTGACTTGGTCGCTTTTTTATTTGTGATTTTTTTAGGTGTTGATATTTTGATCAGTCTAAGTGCCATACAGTCCATATGGACCTTTTAACCTCCAGCTTATTCTGTCCGAAACTCCCAAATATCATTTCTCATTCGCCTGTTCAACAAGGTTAATTGTGTGTCCCTAAAAAGACCAAAAGTGACGAAGAACCAAATAACATTCAGAATAATGAGCTTCCAACCTAATACCCGATAAAATCATGCTAAGATCAACCCAACCCCTCAGCACATTCCCCTTTTATCTGTAACTCGCAATGAGATTTTCTTTATTCCAAGGAATGCGCCGGATCATAAGGTTCTTGGAGACAGGGAAAAAGTTGATCCCCATATTTTGCTCTAATCCGCAGAAAAGCAGAACCGCTTGACATTGGGAAGAACTATATAATTTGAATCTTCATATTAAGCAGCTAAAGGCATCGAACTTTCTTGATCTAATTCTGTTTAAACTTGATCATTGGAGGAATATTCTGATCTAGATATTGTGGTGAAACAAAAATTATTTAATAATTAAAAATAGGAATGAATGTTATCCGCAGGAAAATGAATTATATAAAACTTGATTCATAATTATTAAACACTGAGGTATTTGCCTATTTTTACACAAGGATTCTTCTGAAAACACAGAACGTCAATACATTTGTCAATTGAATCTACTCATAATTTTAATTTTATTTCAGCATGTTCGAATTTCTTCAAAAAAAAGTAGCGCAAACCATCGAGATCACCGATGAGGAATTCGAATATGCGAAAACCCTCTTCATTCCAAAGAAACTGCGCAAGAAACGATTCCTGCTGCAGGAGGGGGACCCTTGTGTTTATACCACCTTTGTAGAAAATGGACTCCTGAGGAGCTTCCGCCTGGATGATAAAGGGAATGAACATATCCTGCAGTTTGGATTGCAGGGATGGTGGGTAGCCGATCTTTACAGCTTTCTTACCGGGGAGCCTTCAGAATATAATATTGAAGCCCTGGAAGACAGTGAGCTGTTGCTAATTACCAAACCTTCCTGGGATTTGCTACTCAAGGAGGTCCCGGCTTTTGAACGCTATTTCAGGATCCTGATTCAGAATAATTTAATTGCCACCCAAAGAAGGTTGATGGGCACTATGAGCACCACCGCCGAAGAACGCTATACCAAGCTGCTTCAGGATTTCCCCGATATCGCTCAGCGGGTACCCCAGCACATGATCGCCTCCTATATTGGGGTAACCCGTGAAACCCTCAGCCGTCTCCGAGCTCAGATAGCAACAGGATAATTGCAGGCGAGGTTGTTTTTTAAGCCTCTTGATTATTCCTGGTCCAGTTCCCGAATGACCCTGCAGGGATTGCCGGCTGCCAACACATTGGAAGGCAGGTCTTTTGTGACCACACTTCCGGCCCCAATTACCGTGCGGTCCCCTATGCTTACCCCGGGACAAATCACCGCACTGCCACCTATCCATACATCTCTTCCAATGGTAACAGGTTTTGCATATTCCAGCCCCGCAGCCCTCTCCCGGAAATTTAAAGGATGTGTGGCGGTATATATCTGCACATTTGGCCCGATAAGGGTTCCGCTGCCAATTTGAACCTTCATTACATCGAGCACCACGCAATTAAAATTAAAGAATACCTTGTCACCAAGTACAATATTTGTCCCGTAATCACAGTAAAATGGCGGTTGTACCCATATACTCTCCCCTGAATCCGGAATCAAGGCCTTGAGAGCTTTTGCCCGATCTTCACCCTGGTCCTCTCCGGAATCATTTAATTTTTTAATAAGCACCCTTGCCTGCAACCTCTCCTGACTGAGCTGGGGATCCAGAGCATCATACAATTCCCCGGAAAGCATTTTTTGTTTTTCTGTTTTCATTTCCTTTAGATTTTATCCTGAATGGCCTGGGGAAGGTCCAATTTATTTTTGGATTTAACCCTGGGATGCAAATTCCTTGGATCAGAAAATCCTAAATTAGAAATTCAGGGTGGATGTGCCTAACCTCCACATTTAAGAAACATGTGACATAGATCACCTTTATTTCTTAACACAGGTCATTGGCCAGGGCTCTTTATCCCTGTAAATTTGCAGGGTAAATAATAATTAAACTAAAAAAAAATACATTATGGCAACTACAAAATGGACAATTGACCCAACCCACAGTGAGGTAACTTTCAAGGTAAAACATTTAATGATCTCTACGGTAAGCGGAAGCTTCAAGGTATTTGGAGGACAGGCAGAGACCGAAACCGAGGAATTTAAATCAATAAAGAGCCTCGAATTCAAGGCGGATGTAAAATCCATTGATACCAACAATGAACAACGCGATGAGCATTTAAGATCTGCCGATTTCTTTGCCGCCGGGGAACATGCAGAACTAACCTTCAGGGCCGGAAATTTTGATGTAAACAGCGGCCATCTGCAGGGAGAATTAACCATAAGAAATACTACAAAACCTATCAGCCTTGATGTGGATTTTGGCGGAGTGGTAGTTGATCCTTATGGACAAACAAAAGCCGGATTAACGGTTTCAGGAAAAATAAGCCGTAAAGAATTCGGATTGACCTGGGATGCTGTTACCGAAGCCGGTAGTGTTGTGGTGAGCGATCAGGTACGATTGAGCGCAGAGGTACAATTTGTAAAACAGGCATAAATAAATGGCAGCCGCGGAAAGTGCTATTTTCACTTTCCCGGAATAGCCCAAAAACAGTTCTGATGATGAGCAAAACAATGGCAATTTTAGGAGATACCGGGGAATTTTCCCCTGTCCTGATGGAAGTTTTGGGGATGCAGGATCTTCGGTTGCTCTTTGTTTCGCAAGATCAGGCAAAGAATGAGCTGCTTAAGAAACAACTGGAGCCTCTTCAAGCCACTTCCGAAATAGAATTTATAAGCTGTGAAAAAGAGGGCTGCTGGGAAGCCGATATTATCCTGCTCCCCCGACCGGAGAATATTTCCTCTGCCCTGGTTGAAAAAATAAAAGAGGTGGCTACCCAGAAAATCGTGCTGGCATTTTCAGAAGATAAAAAACACCCGGACACCCCTGAGCTCGATCAATTACTCCCCTATTCCAAGGTGGTGGAGATCGTTTTTGATCCCCTGAAAAAAGAATTTTCGGTTTCCGGAAAGGATCAGGC
>JBGSWA010000323.1:0-5149 GCA_041752645.1 Gillisia sp.
AGCAAGAAAACGAAGTGGAGAATGTTACACGAAGGTAATTTTCAGGTGTTGATAACCACAGGACAGTATTTCGGGGAAGGAACCGACTTGCATAATGTAAACTGTTTGTTTCTGGTCTATCCATTTTCATTTGAAGGCAAACTTATCCAATATATAGGCAGAGTACAGCGCTCGGAAATCAACCCCACGATTTATGATTATCGGGACAACAAAATTGATTATCTCAACAAGCTTTTCCTGAAGCGGAATACGTATTATCGAAGAATTGACAGACAGGCAACTTTGTTTGATGAACCAAAAGAAGATATCATATCTTCAAATCCTGTTATAAAAATCGAAAAGAAATTCAAAATTCCGATGGAGGAACTGGAGTTTCATTATGGTAATGTAGCTTTTAAATATCCTATAAAAGAGATGAATACCACACTTGAATTTCAGGTTGAGAATTTAGAAATAAGGCCTGAATTTGAAGTATTGAAACCCTATTTTATAAAGGTCATGAAATCCAAAACTATTTCGGTGGAACTATTTGCAGAGTTTGAAAACGGAAAACTTGTTTCTCAATTAGCTATATCACAGGATATTAAGCGGATTAACAAAGAAGTGATGGAAAGCGTAAAATTTCAGTTTTTAAACAAAGGTTTACTTGGAAAATCTCCAGGTCACAAACAAAACATTTTTACTTCCGATGAATTGCAAAACCATCAGAATATTTATTCAGATGCAGAGGATTTGTTAAATAATATTCTGAAAAACAAACGCTATAAACATTCCCGGCAGATACAATATTTGGCAGACAGTCACCAAAGAGAGATAATGAAAATCAGGTTTGTACTTGATCCTTTTTCTTTTGTTTTTCTTTTATCAGGGGAACAGCAATATCATTTCGTTTTAGAAGCCCTGGACACTGAAGAAGCAACTTATATTTGGCATACAGCAAAAAATAAATCGTTAATGATTGAAGTTGTAAAACAAATTGACCAACAGCTTAACATTATCAGGGACACAGGAAGACAGGCTTTTTTAGAAAGTAATCCTGAACATTTTACTCGAATTATGCACGACTATTCCGACAACAACAAAGGATTTATAATATGGAAAACTATAATGGAAGAGTCCATGTTTTAACTACCCTTAATTTTTCTCATTGAGTTTGTGGGCGGAAGTCTAAAGATGTCAAGTATTTTGTAAGTTATAGTTGACAAATGATGACACTTTATTATCGGCTTCTTCCAGAAGTCAATACCCTATAACCAATGAAGGTGACAGAGAAAATAGCACGCAAAATCAGCAGGATTCAGAAAGGCACTACCTTCAAGTATCAGCAACTGGGTATTAACCAGACAGAACACAGTGCGGTAGCTAAAGCTATTGAAAGGCTCATCAAGAAGGGAATTCTCAAAAGAGTATCTACCGGATTTTTCTACAAACCCAAACAATCTGCTTTTGGAGAACTGAGACCAACAGAGGATGAATCAGTAAGGATAAACACTTGCTACCACCAGCCTTTCAAAAATTGACTTAAAACATCTCCTGTTGAGCTTGTATACAAATTCATCAAGATAGTTTTGCAGATGCTCACCATTGATTTTATGATAGACACCTAAAAAGTTTCTTTTTGCATTACTAATAGCAATATGTACCCATTTCAGCATTACAATGGTTGTTTGTTTAGTTGATTTCTCAGCTATATGAGCTTCCACGTAATTTTCAATATTAAAATAGCTTGAACTCTTATCAGAGAATACAACAGCCTTTGGATCCAGGGAATCCTTGATTAAAGATTCTATCTCAGCAGACATATGGCTTCTGAGAACTTTCATTTTAAAGAACCGGCAATGATTCGATAGTTTACCAGAGCTTAAATCCTCAAGCGCTGTAGACTCTGCCATTACAGCCACATTAACCTGCCTCTCACTACCTCGGCCCCGTTTCAAGTTCGATTTATATGAGATTTGTTTTAAAAGATTTGATGTTGCGGCCACAATTCCATATTAAATTTCAATTCCTTTTGCATTGCCCTTAAAAAACAATTAAACACAGTATGATCCTGAAGATAAAATTAAGGACCTGATTTGTATCTCCATCTAAAAATACCAGATAAAAATAAATATCTCACCTTATATAAGGTTCAGAACTGTTAAAAGATAACCTCCTCAAAACAGTCCGATCCATATAAAAGGTATGGTAAAGAACCGGTTTAATCAACACTTCGATGATGCCTGAGCATACCGGCCGCACGTACGCTTAGTTATTGGCAGAAGAAGTTATTGTTGATTTGTATATTGCACCGGCATCTTTCACGCGGTGTCCTACTTCGATCACAAGTATTCTTTTAGGCTTCCTGGCTGTTGTCCAAAAATGAAACACATTTTTAGGAAGCAGCAGAAGAAAAATGACGTTTTTGAGCCGGATTTTCAGTTTATGATTTTGAATTTTCAATAGTTTATTTCCGATTTTAATAGCATTTGATATCATTTAATATCAAATGGCTACAATTTATATCAAATAATATTTTTATATATATTATTGATGATCAGTTGTTTAAATAAAAATATAATGTAATTTACTTCTATCAAAATATCAGTATAAAAGATAAATTCAAAAGCATGAAAATATTAATCTACCCTTCATTTTTTTTGTTCCTTTTTTCATTCCCGCTTTTCGCATAGAAGGGCGGGATTGAAAATTCGGTCCCCGAAATTTCGACTAGCCTCCGGTTTATTTTCCCCATGCTAGCTGGAGGCACTTTTGGCCATTTTCAACGGTAAGCACGCAATTTTTATTAATTGCTTGTTTTAAGTGGTTTATGGGTTTATTTGGTTTTAAAAGTTACATGTTAGGGTACCTAAAACTACCGTGTAACCTCGAGGTTACATTCGCTGGAAAAGCTTGTATTTAAAAGGATTTAGTTGATTTGATTTTCTTCTAAATTATTGGTTAATAAAAACACGACAACTATGAGAACTACAAAAACATTTTCTGTGCTTTTATTGGTAAAGGCCAAAAAAGGAGCAACGGAGGAAGGAACTATTTATGCAAGAATAACAGTGAATCAAAAAAGAGCTGAGGTTAGCCTTAAGCGAAAGATCTCCAGGGAATTATGGGATTCCAGAACAAAAAGGGCCAAAGGTCATTCAGTCCAGGCCAGAAGGCTTAATCAATACCTTGATCTGGAGCATTCCCGTTTTTTTCAGTGTTACCAGGAATTACGTTCAAAAGGGAAAAAGATAACCTCGAAATTGGTTAAAGCTTCATATCTTGGGGAAGAGGAGAACACCAAAACGCTGAAGGAACTCATGGAATACCATTGCGGAAAAATTGAAAATACCCTGTCCTTTGGTTCTATCAGGAATTTTGCGAAAACTGAGGGCTTTATCAATAAGTTTTTGAGCCAGGAAAAACATGCTTCAGATGTTTTGTTAAGAGAGCTGGATTATAAATTCTTGTGTGATTTTGAAACTTTTCTTCAGGAATACTATCCCAAGAAATATCTACGGGCGATAAGCCAAAATTCGGTGATGCAGCATATTCAGCGGTTAAGAGAAATAATAACCTTTGGTTACTACCTGGAGTGGATAGATGAAGATTCTTTCCTGCCTTGGAAAAATTAAGAGAAAATGGTTCGGGGAGTTTTTATCTCCCAACGAATTGTCCAGACTGAAGAGATATGAGTTTCCTTTGGAAAGTCAGGACAGGCTAAGGGATTTGTTTGTATTCAATTGCTATACAGGGATCAGTTTAGTCGAAGGAATGAAACTCACCCTGGCCAATAGTTCCATGGGAGTTGACCGGACCAATTGGATTTTCACAAAACAGAAAAAGACAAGAACCCCTGTAAAAGTTCCTTTTCCTAATCCTGTTTCGGGATTGATAAAAAAATACGCAAATCATCGGTTAACACTAATACCTGTTCCATTAGCCCGACCAAGGAATCAAAAAAGAAGATTGCTGATTTGAAAATAGGCATCCGCGGACTCAGGTAAAAAAGGCTTCCCGGAGGGAAGGGGTTTTTCGCTTTTCTGCGCCGTAGACCAACCAGGGGAATCAGCTTTTTTTCATAGGTCGCTACTTTAGATCAGGGGCTTTCCCTGCCATGCGGTGTTGTTTAATCAAGCCTGACTTTTAATGGTGGCGACTTCGCCGAAATAAAATCGGAATTGTGGATGCGTTGCTAGATCCCCAAAGATCCAACCGTATTTCTATTTCTAAGCCAAACCGAAATAAAAAAATCACATCTTTAGCCTTGATCCTATCTCTGAGGGATTGAAGCTGAAAAAGAAGCAACTGCTTCAGTTTTTTATTTAAGGAAAGAAAACAAATTTGAGGTTTCTCAGGACCCTACCCAGGAAATTCTTGAAAAGAACCCGCCTTCTGGAAAAGATATTGTGATAGTTAAATCCTTGGTTTCTGAGGCCCATTGTTAAATCTCAAAGGGAGTGTCATTGCATCACCATAAAAAATAGCGGTTGATGAAGATTGGAGGATTGGGGAACCACTGAATAACAAATTGAACAAATTAAAAAAATCCAAGCCAGCAGCATTTTTCGATGGGCATAAAATTTTTGAATTGCCGGTACAACATAATTAAAAGACATTTCTCCCCATAAATTTATTTTTAAAAGCCTTTCTTTATCTTTTGAGAAAGGCCTTTTATGAAAGCTATAAAACTAAGATTCTTAGTATCGATTTTAATTCCAGGGAGTGTGTTTATTTCCTGTAATTCACAAAAGGAATTGATTAAAAAAGGGCAGCATCCCCAGCTTATTTCAAACGAATTTGAGTTTACTGAAGGTCCCGCAGCAGATGCTGAGGGAAACGTTTATTTTACCGATCAGCCTAATAATAAAATCCATAAATGGTCGGTAAAAGACGGTGCTGTTGCGGTTTATATGGAAGATGCCGGCCGGGCCAACGGCCTTTATTTTGATTCTGAAGGAAAGCTTTTGGCTGCCGCCGATGAAAATTCGGAAATCTGGAAAATTAATTCTAAAAAGGAGGTGGAGGTTTTAGTAGCTTCCTTTGAAGGAAAACGCCTAAACGGTCCCAATGATTTGTGGGTTGCTCCAAATGGCGGAATTTACTTTACCGATCCTTATTACCAGCGTGATTACTGGGAGCGCACCGAAAAGGAAATTGAAAAAGAACG
>JBGSWA010000324.1:0-7246 GCA_041752645.1 Gillisia sp.
GTACATTCCCAAAAGTAAAGGAATTCGGGGTGAATCTCCTTATAGGTTTAGCTATTGCCCTGAATCAGAGTTTTCTTCCTGCTTGATCTTAAGCCCATCGAATTCGATGGGTTTAAGATCAGGCTTGTTTAATCGTAAAGAGCATAGGTTAATTCTAATATCATTTTGTGCCACCGGGTTTTCTTCAGCGAATAAAATATATCGATCCAGAGAAGAATTAAATTCCTGGGAATACATGACCAAATCCCAATTTCCTCCGTCGTAACCTGCAGCTTTGGTATCCGGGTAATATTTAATCGGGACGCTATAGGTTAACATATTGAATTCGTCCTCTTGCTGGGTAAGGTATCCCCAGGGCCGTATTTCCGTCACAATTATAAACCTCGCTCAATACCTCAGACCTTTGGTTAATAATGTAAAATTGTAGGGTTTCGTGGGTGGTTGAGGGAAGTTGCAAATGTGCAACCAAACTCATTTACACCCTGGCAAATAGGCATAAGACCACAAGTTGGATAATAAGAGCCGTTTAAAGGGAGACTTTTACGAAGGGTTTTGAGAGGGCGGGTAGAGGGGAAGTCCCTCTTTAATAATGGATTACTTGATCCTAGATATCTGCAAATTCTATCTTTTTGTCATTTATAAAGTCGTAAAGTGTAAGTTGCCTTAATACATAGTAGTCAATCCAAAAATCCTGTAAGGAATTTAAATACATGACCATAGCACGGTCTTTATTCTCTTGACTTATATTTAAATCTGTAATGGTTACTTTTCCAAGAAAATACCTTTTCTTAGTGATTTCATAACTTTTGTCTGCTATTTCCTTTGCCTTTTGAGAGGTGGTTAAAAACCCCCTCTTGCTCGACCAATTCAGGACGTGCAAATAAATTTCCTGCTCAAAAGCTTGTTTGTCTTGTTCTATATTATTATTTGTTAAATTCAAATCAGCTTCTGCCATTTTACGTTCAGATTTTGAAACTCCCCAATCGATAATAGGAATACCTAAATTTAAAGACACATACTGTTGATTGTTATAATTGCTGAATAGATTATCAAAATTCGAATCATTTTGAGAGATTCCTAAATTGGCAACAAGGCTTACTTCTAACTTGTTATTTCCTTTAGCCCTGGCCAAATCATTTTCGGCCTGGAGTCTTTTCCTTCTGAATTCAATCACTGCTTTTCTGTTGGATCGCGCCTCCTCGATAGCTTTATTTACATCCACCTTAAAAGGAGCCAAATCATCAGGAATGCTCAATTCCAGGTTTTCACTATCTAATTCTAAATAACGAGCAATTTCTTGTGAGGTACGTTTTAGCTCAATGGTATTTGAGGTTACTTCATTTTCAGAATTTAAGAGGGATAATTCCATTTGTAACAATTCGCTCTCCGCTATTTTACCATTTTTAAATCGGCCTTGCGAGATTTGATAGAGCGTATCCTTATTTGATACGTTTTTTTGAGCAAATTTCAATTGTATCTGGGCTTTTAATAAACTAAAGTACCGCAGGCAGGTAGTTATGGAAATTTGTTCCATATTCTCGATAAAATTTCTTTTGGATTCCTCGTAAATTAAAGGTTCTATTTTTTTATCCCATTTAAAACTGTTGTAAAAAAGTGAGTTTTGACGGTAACGAATAGAAAACGGCACTACGGAATAATTGGTAATATCGGTGTTGCCATAAAGATCTACTTTTTCTAAATTGCTGTATAAAGAGAAGGTCCCCCCTGTAAAGGAGACATTTTGAGATAATGACAAACCTCCCGCTAACAGCAATTGATTTTGTTTCACAAAAATATCCTGTCCGGCATCGTTGGTTATTCTATTGGTAGAATTACTAAATTCAGGCAAGGTAAGATCCAATCGTAGTTGTGGTAAAAAGCGTGCTTTGAAGTTTTTGAAACGCCAGTAACTAGCCTCATTTCGATTTAAATTAGTTTTATAATCCGGCGACTGTTTTTGTGCTATAGAAATGGCATCGGCAAGAGTTATTTTTGATTGTGAAAATGTAATTGTTGAAAACATTCCTATAATTACAAGGAGAATTATTTTTTTCATATTTTTTCATTCAGATCTTAAGGCCTCAATCGGTCTTTTATTAGCAGCTGCTTTTGCAGGAAAAATCCCAAAAACCAATCCCACCGCTACAGCGATAAGAAAGGAGAGCGTTATGGAGCTTAGGGTCAGCACGGTTTCAATTCCAGAGGCCATTTCAATGATGTAGGAGCAGATCACCCCCAGGATAATACCAATAATTCCCCCACCTACACTAATGAGTACTGACTCCGATAGAAACTGCAGGATCACATCCCCTTCGGTAGCCCCAATGGCTCGCATAATCCCTATTTCCTTGGTGCGTTCCAAGACAGAAGCCAGCATAATATTCATGATACCAATACCCCCTATAAGCAATGAAATCCCAGCAATTAAGCTTAAGACAATATTAAATATTTGTTTTGTTTTTTGTTGCTGTTTAAGGAGTTGTATCGGGATTGATATTTCAAAATCCAAAAGATTGTTATGTCTGCGTTTCAACATTTTACTTAAAACCTCTGCAGTGGATTTAAGTTCGTTGGAATTGGTGACCTGTACTGTTAATTTATCTATTTGGTGATAATTACCTCTTGGTTTCCTCTCTTTGGGACCAGTTTGGTTATTCCCCGAAAAACCTCCGATTTCACTGGTTATCTTACGGTTATTGTAACGAATTAGAAAGGTCTTAATAGGGATATATACATCCTGATTTACATCTCTAATCCCTAAATTTTCCTGGGCTTTTTCTGAGATTAATTTTTCCTCAATCGTACCCACGACCTCAAGCCAGACATCCTTCACCTTCACGTGTTTCCCAATAGCACTTTCTCCGGTAAATAATTTTTTTTCTAGCTTTTTACCAATAATGCATACTGGTAAGGAGTTTGTATGTTGGGGTTGTGAAAAGTTTTTCCCGTTATCTATGCTAATATTTGAGGCTTCAAAAAAAGAAGGGGAAACTCCTACCAGTTTCACTGAATTTTGTTTGCCATTATTAATAATGTAGGTATCTAAAATTATTTCTGCACTAACGAGCTTCACACTGGGAATGTGCTCTTGGATGCTTTTGGCATCTAGAAGATCAAGGCCTTTGGAAAAACTTTTAGCAGCATTGTTTTCTCCTTCATTTTCCTTAGTTTCAGTATCGCCTTCGTCAATAATAGGGGTGACAACAATATTGTTTACACCAACCAATTCCAGTTGTGCCAGGATTTCTTTTTCAGCTCCATTCCCGATAGCCAGCATGGTTATTACAGAGGCAACCCCGAAAATAATACCTAATGCCGTTAAAAAGGTTCTGACTTTATTGGTTTTAACAAACCAAAATGCTTCACTAAAATTAGACTTCAGTTTTTCTAAAAGTATTTCGTCTATCATATTTTATTTTAATAGGGTTATACTTTTATCTTCCATGTCTTCAGGTTTATTTAAATAAACAATATCGTTTTCTTCTAAGCCATTCTTTATAACAACCTGGTCATTGTTGGTGAGTCCTAATTCTACTTGTTTTTTTTCAATCGAATATCCAGTTTTTACATACGCATAACTAATGGAATCCTGAGAGAATATAGCCTCGAGTGGGGCAATTAAAACATCCTCTTCTTGGTTTATTAAAATTTTATTGGAGGTGGTCATCCCTGGCCTGATATTTTTATTGGTTTCATTGAGCTTAATTAAAATCTGAAAAACTTTAATATCCGATCCGGATTTACTCTCGCCAATATTAGCAACATCAGTAACTTCACCTTCTAATTCAATATTTGGAAATGCATCAAACCCAATGGTAGCTTTTAAGCCTTTTTTCATTTTTCTTATATCTACTTCATTGCTGTAGGTTTTAGATTCCATTTTTGATAAATCCGGCAAACTTGCAATTGCAGGATCCCAGGGGGAAATCATGGATCCTACCTTCTTTTTAGTGCCATTTCGTTCCTTTATATAGGTTACCATACCAGCATCATCAGAATAAATGGTAAAGGCTTTCTGCAATGCTGTCAATTCTTTAATTTGATTTACTGTTTTTAATACCTGGTTGGCAACCTGAATCATTTTAGCATCTGCCTGCCTCTTTTTGATAGAATAATCGGCCTCTTTTTCTTTTAAATCGCGTTTGGTTTTTTCAATCTTGATTTCCAATGACCTGATCGTAGCGGGAGATTCATATGCAGAGCGTTGCAACTCCAGTTTATCTTCCTCAATATTAAATAACAGGTCTTTAATGCCATTGCGCTCCTGTTTTAAAGATAAGGTGGTATCGAGTTGTTGGGTGGTGTATTGCGATTCTGCATTTTCAAGATTTAATTCAAAATCTAAAATTTTTCCATTTATTTCAGAAACATCAAGTTTTCCTATATATTCTCCTTTTTTAACAATGGTGCCTTCAGGTACTAGATCCTGAATTTTTATATTATAAAGTCCAAAACGGCTCGTGTTGCTTGGCCCATTAATTTCTTTGGAGCTTGTGGATTGAGCTTCCCCTGAGATATAAACCTCATTTATAAAAGTACCCTTTGTTATTTTAGCGGTAATAGCAACAGTTTCACTGGAAGTTTGACTGTAGAATGCGTAGGTGATAATTAAGATACTAACAGCACCAACTATTAAGGCTATTTTTTTTTTGGTCATGACTGGTTTTTGATGATGAAACTCAAATTTACAATAAATACCCCACTAAATCAGTATCTAAAATAATTGTTAAAATACATGACAAACATTCTTTGGAAAATATGGTCCTTCTGCCACAAAATCGCTCCTTAAATAAGCTTCCATGTCTTTTTCTTAAGGGCTTTGATCGGGGAAAAATGATCTTCACGTTTTAATGAAAAATTCACAATTATATCTTAATATTTCTTGGATTGGGAGGCCTTGTATCTTGTGATAGCGAACTTGCGAAATATTGAATCAGGAAGGTTCGCAAGACCCTAGGGTGCTGGGAAAAGTACCGTTTTTAATGAAATAAAGGCCCAATAGATCTTTGGGCATTAATCTGAATGCAGCGGTACTAGAAAAAAATTCAACAGGAAAATTTCCTGAATCTTTCAGCTGAAATAGGCCCTAGGTGTTTTAAGTATCCAGCGGTTCGTAAAATGATTGGTTGAGTTTGAGATCTTCTTAATCACTTTGGCAGTCTTTCCAAAGCTCCAGATAATGGATGGGAGATTTTTTGAGTTGATATGAGTTTACTGAATGTAGGTGCCATTTTATTGCCACTGGCTGCGCATATTCAGGGTAATTACCTGTTATAAAAATTAAGGAATTCCTTTGTAATGGGTTTTTCCTTCATTGCCACAATATTTTCATCGTTGTTTGCGCAGTTCAAGTCCTGCTCATTGAGAGAAGAGGAAATAATGAATACCCTGCAATGATTTTTTAAAGGAGCGGGGAGTTTGTCATACTCTTTCATAAATTCAAATCCTGACATCCCGGGCATATAAATATCCACAAAAATCACCTCCGGCAATTGGGGAATGTTCTCCTGATTCTCCTGCAGGTATTTTAACGCCTCCTTGGCAGCGGAATACTGCAAGACTTTTTTCCCGAAAAGGTTCTTGGTGATCATGCGGGATGCGATATAGAGGTCTATAAGATTATCGTCAATTAACATTACACTTTCAAATTGATGGGCGCTTTCCTCTTTCATTCTTTTAAATTTTTAAGGGTGATAATAAAGGTGGTCCCCACTCCTTTTTCAGACTGCACCTCGATTTTTCCATGCATTTTTTCAAGAGTTTCCTTTACAATATACAACCCGAATCCTGAACCTGGGGTTTTGCCGGATAGGCGGTAAAACATATCGAATATTTTTTCGTGGTACTCCGGGTCTATCCCTATCCCATTATCGGAGATACTGAGCCTTAATTCCTTGTTGTCTGTTGTCCCGGTCAGTTTTAAATATCTCCCGGAAAGCTCCTTTGTATGGTATTTAATGGCATTGGAAATAAGATTCTCCAAGATGGTTGTAAAACGTTGCCAGTCGGAATAAAACGGCTTTTGTTCCTCAATGTCAATTTGAAATAAAATTCCTTTTGCCTCTTTTATGCTTCGTACCGTCTCTACAATTTCTTTTATGGTTTTCTCAATGGGTATTTTTTGGGTTTCCAGGGAAGTGCGGTTATTTTGAGAGTAGCTCAGGATATTTTTGATAAAGCCATCAAGGCGGTTTACACTGGCGCGGATCATCCTGATTTGTTCAAGGGTATCGGGTTCCCTGCTGTCTTCCTCAATAAAGGAAATAAGACCGAGAATGGAGGTAAGCGGGGAGCGCAGATCGTGGGAGACACTGTAAACAAAGCGGTCAAGTTCTGTATTTGTTTTTAGGAGTTCCTTATTTGACAGGCTTAATTCTGCAGCCCGGATCTCTTTCTCCTTATTTTGAAATTCAAGTTCCAGGTTTGCGAGGATCAATTCATCTGCACGTTTTTCCTTTTCTCCGTTTTGATAAGCCAGCTCCTTGTTGGCTACAAATAATTCTGCCGCCCGGTTTTCCTTCTCCCCGTTTTGATAAGCCAACTCCTTGTTGGCTAAGAATAATTCTGCGGCTCGAATTTTTTTCTCCTGGTATTGAATAAGTAGCTCTTGATTCTGCTTTTTAATATTTCCTTCCGCGGTTTTGCTTTTTGTTATGTCAAACCGGGTAACAACATATTGATAGGGTTTTCCCCATTCATCCAGAAAGGGGGTAATGATGGTGTCTACCCAATAGGTAGAGCCATCCTTTGCTTTGTTTTTAAGCTCTCCCTTCCAAATTTTCCCTTTACTTATAGTTTTCCAGAGGTTTTTGATGTATTCCTTGGAATGATATCCTGAATTGATAAGGCGGTGATCCTGTCCTAATAATTCTTTAGAACTGTATTTGGAGATTTTACAGAAGTTGCCATTTACATGTTTGATAATTCCCTTTTGATCTGTAATTGCTACAATGGATGATTCATCCAAGGCATATTTATAATCCGAAAGTTCCTTGTTTAATTTTACCAGTTTTTCTTCTTCTGCTTTTCGGGTGGTAATATCCAGGGAAACCTCGATAGCCCCTTCAAACTTTCCCTGTTTATCATAAATTGGGGAAATGGATGAAAAAACTGGAAAGGTATGCCCATCTTTATGTTTTACCACAAATTCATTTGAGGAATTCCCCCTGGACATTTTCTCCATGATCTCCGTGATATCTCCTTCCTTTTGCTCGGTGGACAGCAGGGAAATAACGTTTTTGCCTAT
>JBGSWA010000325.1:0-7785 GCA_041752645.1 Gillisia sp.
TTAAACTGCTCTATGATATTTACCATATGCAAATTATGGAGGGAGATGTCATTGCAACGATCCGAAAGTATCATAAATACATCAATCATTATCATACCGGGGGAGTCCCGGGTAGAAATGAGATAAACCAGACCCAGGAACTCTATTATCCGGCAATTATGAGAGCGATCGTGGAGACCGGGTTTGATGGCTATGTGGCCCAGGAATTTCAGCCTACCTACCCCGATAAACTTGCGGCCTTAAAAGAGGGAATCAATATTTGTAATGTTTAAACTATTTATGGAATTAAAGCGATTAATTTTTCTTCTGAGCTTTGTGATTTTCGGGATTATTCCCGCACAATCCCAGCAAGTAGGTGATGTTTATGTGGACGATACCGGCCTGATGCGCTGGGGACATAACGATACTGAGGTACAGGGCTTTGGCGTAAATTATACCCTCCCTTTTGCCCACGCTTATCGCACCGCGGAAAACCTGGGGGTAGATCTGAAAAAGGAAATTGACAAGGATGTGTATCATTTTTCACGCCTGGGTTTTGATCTCTACCGCATTCACGTCTGGGATACCGAAATAAGCGATGCCGAAGGGAATTTGATAGAAAACCAGCATCTGGAACTCTTTGATTATCTGCTTAAAAAACTGAAGCAGCGCAATATAAATTTCGTGATCACTCCCATTGCCTTCTGGGGAAATGGCTGGCCGGAGCCCGATGAGGAGACTCCCGGATTTTCACATAAATTCGGCAAAGAAAAAAGCCTTGTCGATCCAGAGGCGATCAAAGCCCAGGAAAATTACCTGGCACAATTCCTAGATCACGTAAATCCGTATACAGGGATAGCCTACAAAGAAGAACCCAATCTCCTCGCCTTTGAGATCAGCAACGAGCCGCATCATCGTGGCACTCCGAAGGAGGTAACAGGATTTATCAAAAAAATGGTCACTGCCATGCGAGCCACCGGCACCAAAAAACCTATTTTTTACAATGTGAGTCACAGCATCCACCTGGCCGATGCTTATTTTGATGCCGGAATTCAGGGGGGGACCCTTCAATGGTATCCCACTGGTTTGGGGTTTGGCAAGGAACTGCGGGGGAATTTACTTCCCAATGTAAACCGCTACGAGCTCCCTTTTGATTCGATCCTCCGGAAAAATAAAGCGGCGAAACTGGTGTATGAGTTTGATGCAGCCGATGTGAATAAATCCTATATCTACCCTGCAATGGCAAGGAGTTTCAGGGAATCGGGAATCCAGATCGCCACACATTTTGCCTATGACCCCACCTTTATGGCCTTTGCAAATACGGAGTACAATACGCATTACATGAACCTGGCATACACCCCGCAAAAAGCCCTGGCCTTGATGCTCGCCTCGGAGGTGTTTCACAGGATTCCTGTGAACAAAAGTTTTGGCACCTATCCGGAAAACCTCGAATTTGAGGATTTTAAGGTCGATTACGAAAAGGACCTGGCAGAATTGAATTCAAAGGAAAAATTTATATATACCAATTCCACCTCCACCAAACCAGTAGCTGTGAGCAATCTGCTGCATATTGCCGGGTATGGGGATTCTGAAATTGTAACATACGAAGGAAAAGGGGCTTATTTTCTGGATAAACTGGAGCGTGGGGTTTGGAGGCTGGAAGTGATGCCCGATGCGATTTTGGTGGGGAATCCATTCGGAAAGAACAGCCTGCAGAAAAAGGTCGCCGTGATCCAGTGGGAGCAGTGGGAAATGAATTTAAGCCTCCCGGGCTTGGGGGAGAATTTTAGCATCCAGGCTTTAAATGAAGGAAACGATTTTTCTACCATAGTAGAAAACAATTCATTTAAAATTTATCCTGGAGCCTATTTGCTGACAAAAAAGGGCCTCTCTTCCTCCTTTATAGGAAATGAGCAATGGGGCAATAGCAACCTGAGGGAATTTACCGCTCCCAAGGGCAATGTAACAGATACCTACCTGGTGCTTGAGGCTCTTTCTGAGATTTCGGAAACCTCCGCTTTGGAGCTCCGCGCAAGGCTGGTTTCAAATGAAAAAATTGAAAAAGTGGAAGCCTGGCTGCAAAATGGAAATACATATGACACAGTGGAATTGACTCGGTCTGCAGGCTATCTTTATGCTGCTGAGATTCCTTTAAAGACATTGCACACCGGGTTTTTGAATTACAGGATCATCGTAACCACCGCTGAAAATTCCTTTACCTATCCTGCCGGGGTCAAGGGAAATCCGGGGGACTGGGATTTTTATGAGCCTGGCAGTTATGTGACCAGGATTGTACGGGAAAACTCCCCGATCTACCTGTTTGCTGCCGGGGAAGATTCAGATGATCTCGTTATGCAATGGAAACCGGGAAATAAGCTTGTGCCGGGAAAAACTACTGGGGAAGCGGAATTCCAGGTGAAAATAGCGCAACTTTTTGAGGAAGATACGGAAAACAAAAATGCCACGCCTGTGTATGATTACTCCTTCAGGTTTAATTTTTCAGAAAAAATAAGGGGAAGAATTAAGGAAACGGTTCAGCAGAAAACCCTAGTGGTAAAGGCGCGAAGTATCTCCGGAGGAACTGAAAAGCTGCAGGTGGCTTTGGTGGATAAAAATGGTGCTTCTTTTGGGGCGATCATTGAGCTTGGCCCGGAAAATCGCGAGGTCAGAATTGAGCTGTCAGATTTAAAACCTGTAAAGACAGTGAGCCTGCCAAGACCATATCCCAGTTTCTTGCCTTATTATTTTGAACACAATAATCCGGAAATTTTCAATGTAGAAACCCTTGAAAGCATCCAGTTTTCAATTGGTCCGGGGCTGCCAAAGGAAGCCTTGACCCAAAAACATGAGATTGGGGTGAGCAGTGTCAGGCTGGAGAATTAAATTGAATGTTCAAGAGTTCCCTTGGCAGATCGCAGGGTTTACAATGTACCGAGGATAAAAATCCTTTGGGTCTTGGGAATAGCCTCTCAAAAAACGGAAAACAAGGAACTAAAACCACCATTTTTTTCTTGCTGCTTTCTTGGATCTATTATTCTAAAAAAATGGCTCCCGAAAGATCCGGGAGCCATTTTAATAAATCTTTTTGAATTAACTCCTTATTCCATGATAGAATAAATGCTATAAGAGTTTGGGGGAGCTTCAACACTTACCCGACCATCTGTATTAACCAGGGGCGAATACGAAGTTTTCCCGCTGTAGTCCATCAGTTTTTTAGATGGCCATTGGGTTATGATCTCGCGGCGTTTTGTGTTGCCGCTGATATTGATATATAAGATCAATCCGGGATTGGTAGCACTTCCGGCACGTTTCATCACATATTCATCCTCATCGTTGTAAAGAACCTCCACCTGGCCGGTGGCAAGGCTGTTGTGAAGGGAGATCAATTTTTTTAATTCTCCCTGGAAAGTGCTGTTTTCATAATCTGAATAAAATAGGGTAGGGTAGCCGTCATGGGTTAAAATATATGCATAGGCCTTCATTTTATTCCCTGCAGAGATATTGTTGTCAGCATCGCTATCTTTTTCCGTATCGTGGTTGGCCACAAAAGTCACGGCTTGACCCGGATAGGTTTTTCGCAACATCTCCCTGCCTAAGAAGTTAAGGTCATTATTGCGGTCAAAAGCCTCATCCATTTTATAAAAACAGGCAAAATCAAAGGCTGAAATTCCGGTTTCCTCCACCCATTGTTCCAATTCGGAACTGTTCCCGGTCCAGTTTTCACCTACTGCAAATCCGCCGACCTCTGCCATCCACTGCTCAATCACCCAGGGTTCAAATCCCTGAACATAATCAAATCGCCACCCGTCAAAACCCAGTACATTTTGATAGTATTTTGCCACTGAATTATCGTTCTTCCACAACCAGTCCTGGACATTCTCCCGGTGGTGATCCAGGTTCTGTTCAGCATAGAACAAACTCCCCTCATCATAATGGCTCACACCATTTGGATAAAAATCCTCAAAATTTCGGTTAAACATTCCAGAGGCATTCCCATGCTGCTCATTAAAAAGGGTATAGGTCTGCTTATCCCTGTAGGGATTGAATTCCTCGCCTCCCCCGGAGTTGTGGTTGATCACGATATCTGCAATTACCTCCAACTCATGGGCATGTGCATTTTCGATCAGGCTTTCTAGTTCTGCCCTGCTTCCAAATCTAGTCTCAAGGGTGCCGTGCTGGTTGAACTCTCCAAAATCGAAATAATCGGAAGGATCATAGCCCATAGAATACCCGCCTGATTGTCCCTTGCTTACAACTGGCAACCAAAGCCTGTCTATTCCCGCGTCGGCCCAGCCTTCAACTTTCTCATTGAGCAGGTCCCACCAAGCCCCCCGGGGTTCCACATCCCAGTAGAAGGATTGCATCATCACCCCGCTGCCATTTTGGTAGTCTGCCAAATCCAATGCCTGGGGCACCTCGGGAACAGGGATCTGGACCTCGGGTTCCTCTATTGGGTCATTATCCTCAGAACAGGCGTTGAAGACCAGGAACATACAGAGCAGAGATCCGAAATAAATTATTTTTTTCTTCATAATTTTGATTTTTAAATGAAAAAAGCTGTCTGGGAAGCTCTCGGTTGATTCTATCTTTGAATCGGAATTGACCGAATTTCAAATTTTAAAAGAATCTTTTTTGAACCTTCCAGACAGCCTTTTAAAATACTGCTTTTCCTTATTCTGCCGCTACAACAGGGATAAAGAGATACCTTCCGGAAAGATCATTGAACCATATATTATAAGTTCCTGCCTGGGCCAGGATATCATCCCCGGTTGCCAAGCCACTAGGGAAACTGTCTCCACCTCCCCAGCTTTTATCCCAAGCCAGGTTAGCCCTGAATTTAACCGGTCCTTCGGTCAATTCGATTCCTTGTACATTCCAAATATGCGGATCAAAGCTAGACTTGGTCATTAGGATATCCGGTTCTGGATTATCATCTCCTGGCCATCCCACAGATGTACCTGCTCCCACAAGACCGATTTTATCATAGGTTGGGGCAGCAGAGGCTTCATACGCTTCAAATGACCAGCTCATTTCATCTACATTAATGCTAAAGCTGTAATACCCATCGGATGGTACAGGGAAAGCACTGGGATCTCCGCCTAAAATATCACTGCTGGATAAATTATCTCCATCAAGACCCCATTGTGGTTGCCATGCTCCCAGGGTTTCCAAAAATTTGAAACCTTGTTGATCATCTACATCTTCGGGAAGTGTAAATCTTCCGGTAAAGTAATATAGATCCGGGTTTGCACCATCACGGAAAAGAGGCGTGTTATTGTTATTATTGCTCCATCCGGCCTCGGTACCATCCCCTACCAGGAAGTAATTCTGCAAAGCGGCCTCAGCTTCCCCTTCCGGCAGGATCAGGGTGATTGATTTCACTTCAGAGGTTTCACTAAGACCGTTTCCACCATCAGTCCCTGCAAAGGCACGCACCTGGAAATACACCAGGCCGGAATTAGGAGCCTCGGTACTGGCATCGTTGTCGAGTCCTGCATCAGTGGCAAGTGAATTCAGCTGACTTACCTTTACCCCCAGATTGTTCTCTCCGGTGGATCCGATGATGTCAGGATTACTGAAATCTGCAGAGGCAGAACCCAGCAATTGATAGGTGATATTTGTAGGCACATCAAAATCTACGGTGTTCCACACAAATCGCTCGGCGATATTCCCCGAGGTAGCGGGGGTTAATATATAGCTCTCGTTAAAGCTGTTTGTAAAGTTGATCCCTTCCGGATCTGGTTGTGCGATAAATACTACATCATCATCGCTGCTGCAGGAATTTAAGCCGACAAAGGCTACAAAGGCCATTAATAAGATTGAAAGTTTTTTCATTTTGATTTTTTTAATATTAGTATCCTTGATTTTGAGTTAAATTGGTGTTCACCCCCAGGTCTGTTGCAGGTATAGGGAATATATTCCTGAAGGCAGCGGTAGTGGATCCCTGTGGCACGCCTCCTTTAAAAGCCCAGATCCCGTTTTCAGTAAACTGATTGAACCTGATAAGATCGGTTCTTCTATGGGCTTCCCAATACAATTCCCTTGCTCTTTCGTCCAGGATGAAATTCATAGTAAGCTCCGCTTCGGTAATATTGTTGTTGGAGTTTCCATAAGCGCGTTCCCGCAATTCGTTAATATACAGAACAGCCTGTGCCCTGGTACCCCCTCCGCCTTGTAAAACGGCCTCAGCATACATTAAATAGGCATCTGCCAGTCTGAACAAAGGGAAATCCGTGTCGGGAAATTCTCCGGAGGTATCACTTCCAGGGTTCCCGTCAACATCGACATTCTTGTATTTGGCAACGGCATACCCATCGGTAAAGGTGGCGATACTGTTGATCTCTTTATTTTGACCATCGGAATGGAAAAGTGCACGACTATCGGCAGATTCTGCTCCCCCGGGAAATTTATCCACCAGTTCAGGAGTGGTCCTAAACCCTGCCCAGCCACTGCTCACACCAAAATCTTCTGGTTTCATGGTCCCACCTACTGCAGCGTGAATTATAAAGGTCATTCCTCCATAAGACTGGGTGTTCAGCCCATCAAAGGTAATGGGGAAGATAACCTCATTTTGGGCGCCATTGGTGTCATTGTCGGCCAAGAATAAATTTTGATACGGCATATCTGCCGGGATGCTAAATCCTGCATCGGCAATTTTGTTAGTGTAGGTGATCACATCTGCATACCGGTCGGTACCTGTGTATACCTCGGCATTCAAATACATTTTGGAAAGGAGCATCCAAACCGCTGCGCGATCTGCACGTCCGTATTGATTTTCTCTCGGGGCTATGATCTCATTTTCAATGGCCAATAACTCTGTTTCAATATAGGTAAACAAATCAGCCCTTTGAATTTGTTCCGGGAGGAAGGCACCAATGGGGCTGTCTTCGGTAACAAATGGAGGGTTTCCAAAGAGATCCATCGCGTGGTAATAACTCAAGGCTCTCAGGAAACGGGCCTCGGCACGATACTGCTGAATTTCCGCTCTCAGTTCCCCCTCCACTCCGCGGCCATCCAAGGCTGCCTCATTGGTCTGTCTCAGGAATTCATTGGTCAGGGCTACCTGATACATGATCCTGCTGTACATGGTCCTGATGAACTCGTTTCCTGAGGTGTAATTTTGGGCGTGCAGATCGGCAATTGTACCGTCATTCCATCCAATTACCGCCTCATCGGTAGTGAGTTCCTGCATCATAAAATACAAACGCATATAGTTGGAGAAACCTTCATCCAAGCCTTCAAGATCGGGTTGCCCGGCAGGGCCCTGTTGCCCGCTTAAGGATAACCCGGCATAGAGTTTAGCCAGAAAAAGCTGGTAAGATTCCGGATCCTCAAAAACTGAGGCGGATGTTTCCCGGGTATCTTCGGGTTTTAAATCCAAATCGTCCTGGCAGGATGCCAATAAAAGCACGCTAATAAAGACGATTATCAGTGGTCTGAATTTTTTATACATAATACTATTTTTTATTAGTTTCATTATTTCTAGAATGAGAAGTTAAGTCCTAATACCAGGTTCCTGGTCCTTGGGTAGAAATTATTGTCTATTCCGCTACCTATCTCAGGATCCAGGCCCTCATAATCGGTAATGGTGAACAAATTGGTGCCGGTTAAACTCGCACGCAGATCAATTTTATCCCCTGGGATCAAATATCCAATGGAAACGTTGTCCAAACGAACAAAATCGGCGCTTTGCACATAATAATCCGAAAATAACTGATTTACTTGAAAATTGGTTGCCAACACATTTGCACTTAAATTAGAATAGTAATCCTGGGGAGTAATGGTTCCTGCGCCTATAAACCCGTT
>JBGSWA010000326.1:0-14647 GCA_041752645.1 Gillisia sp.
GAGGAATCTGTACGGTTGATGAATGAAACCACCCTGGATGGCATCGTATCAGAATCACAAACCAAACTTATTTATGTGTATGATTTCCTAAACTTGTGGACTTTCCTGATAGAATTGGCCGAAATCGCCGAAATAGAAGAAGGACGCGATTACCCAAATCTGATGTTCGTTCACGGACAAATCCCTCTTGAAGCTCCTGATAAGGAATTTATCGCAGAAAATGAATTTGAGGATGACCTGGATACTGATTTTGACCTGGAGGATTTCGACCAGGAGTCTTATGACGATATCTGGAATTAACCCCTTTACTGCGCCCAGGGGGACCATCAGTTAACCAATCAGGATTTTCGGTTCCCCTTCAATATCCACTTTTCCCCCCTGTGTTTCAACTTTTTTTTAATTCTCAAATTCTCACATCTCAAATCTAATATCTCAAGTCTAAAATGATCAACTTATATAACGCCCAGATTGAATCCCTTTCCATTCACAGGGTTGGTAACAAAAGCCGTAACGAAACCCTTTTTCTATCGGCAGAAGCCTTTGAACTGAACGATGAAATAACTCCGCTTATCAAAGAGTATTTTTTAAAGGCTTTCAGGGAAAAGGAAGAAAATTATTACCAGTTTTTCAATGAAACAGACCTGGAGCTCAACGAGCTTTTCAATCTTTCAAATCAAATATTTGACAATCCGGAAACAGTGCACGAGGTCTCCAAAAAGATCACTACCCTTTTGTTTGAACAATCCAAACATCCGCATATAAAAAACGGGGAGGTCTATGTGGTGTATTTCGATCATATGCTGCTGGACAATGAAAAAGTCTCAGCCATAGGAATCTTTAAATCAGAACTAAAAAATGATTTCCTTCAGTTTCAGGAAAAAGGGAGCATTCTGGAGATGATCGTGCAGCAGGGGATCAATATCAACAAACTGGATAAGGGGGCTCTAATCTTTAATAAAAACAGGGAAGAAGGTTATAAGATATTATCGGTTGATTCCAATAAATACGATACAAAATACTGGTTGGAAAACTTTCTGGGAGTCGATGTACTGGCAGATAATAATTTTTACACCAAAAAATATCTTAAATTCTGTCAGAACTTTGCAAAAGATGTTGTTTTGCCTGCGGAAGACAAGAAAGAGGAAGTGATGTTTATGAACCGAAGTGTGGATTACTTTGCTAAAAACGACTCCTTTGAAGAGACCAACTTCCTGAATTCCGTAATAGACAATCCGGATCTGATTCCCGAATTCAGGAATTACAAGGCGGAAAAAGCCCCGAAATATAAAATTGAAGATCTCACAGAATTTCCAATTGCGAATACCGCGGTTACCGCAGCACGAAAATCGATAAAAAACACGATCAACCTGGATACTCACATTCAGATAAAACTGGACTTTATCAATCCGGAATCTGCCGAAAAATTTATAGAAAAAGGCTGGGATGAAGAAAAGCAGATGTACTATTACCTGGTATATTTCAACAAAGAGGAAAAGAACTAATTATTTAAAATTCAGCTTTTAACTTAACACTTAAATTCTCCAAAGTTCAAAACTTTGGAGAATTTGGTTTTCTAAGAACCAGCCTCCAAAAGGTATATCTGTAATTTGAGTTTGTATTTAAATCAAAAACCTGTATTTCAGGTAGAAGTTTATCGATTGTTATTTAATCTCTATCTCATTAATTTTTGTGGGAAGTTCTCAGGGATGCGTACGCATAAAAAAATACTGATTAAAATATTTCGGGCAACCTCTGACAAGAACACTGATTTTGAAGCCTTCAGTCAATTCTTGGGTTCTAATGAAAGAATTAAAGGAAGCCATCATAGATTCATTAAAAAGTAGGTGTAGCGCATATCTTAAAGATCCAATCAAAATCAGGTAAAGCAACCCCTTCTCAGGTAAAACAAGGAAGAAACATAGGAGGGAAACATCAATTAGAATTGTTAGAAGATGCAAAATAGCCCTGAATTCGGGATCATTATTTATTTGAAGTAATGAAGAGGAATCCTTAATTGCTGAAATACCGTAATTGCCTGGATCCCTGGCAGAAGGAGATACGTATCAACAAGCCTTGGCTCAAGTATAGGAAGGGATTGATCACGGGATTGAAACAGCCAAATTCTTTGGGAGTTCCCCCCCCACCAAATGGCAAGGTTGATGTATGCCTGCTTAGAATAAAAAAAATTATAGGTTTTTTTAGCAAAGAAGAAAGCTGCCTTTACTCCTGAGATTTAGTATTGACATCTTCATAATTTCGTTGTACAAATTCAAGAGCGGTACGCAGGATCTGCCCCATGGTACGGGCTCTTTTAAATTTTAAGTCCTTGGTAAAAATATAAAGGTCTCCTCTTAATGCGCGTACATTCTCCATGGTAGAAACCTGGTCATTGATCATGCATTTAATCAATTCCTTGAACCGACCCCTCGCGTTAATCATTCTTTTTGCCAGGATTGAACGCTCTTCTTTCCTGTATTGTTCAATAGAATTTATTTGCAGTTTTTCGGAAACCAACTGCACCATTTTAAAATTTTCCTTAAAGAACTGAGGTCGGTAGACCTTTAGGTTTCCTTCATAACTTTGCTGGTCAAAATCTATTGCCCTGATGGTGTAGTTTACACGGTCAAAATCGTGGGTGGGAATGATCACATAATTATACGAGCGCATATCGCCCAGCAAACGCAACATACAACGTTCATTAAACTTTACAAACTGTTTGGCTATCTGGGTCTTTGCATGGTCGTTACATTTGGGCAGTTCTTCTTCTATAAATACATCTCCGGGAATTCCGGCTATATGTTCTTCAATTAAAGTATCCTTGTACACCAAAAAATTGATTCGGTGAGGGGAAAGTATATGTTCGATCTCCAGGCCATAAATTCGGGAGGCATCGGCAATCTTTACATAGAAATAAGTAGTAACATCGTTCAATATATTTCGTACACGGATGCGGAAGGGCTTTGAATTTCCGAAGGTGCAGTAATCAATGGCATCCACATTCAAAAATTCCAGGGAATCTACATTTCCATCGGAATGCAGGATCGTATATATATGCTTTAGAGACTCATCTATTTCGGTACGTTCGGAATCTGCATAATAACAACGCACCCACAGGGTATCTTCCTCGTGCTTGTCGTAGACAACGATGGATCCCGAAAAGCGCAATAAATCATCATAAAAGACAGGGATCTTGGAATTGCGGTTGTATCTGGCTAAATACGTATTAAACCGCTCACTTATCGGAAAAGAGGGCTTCCTACGGGACATTAAATTGTCTTGCATACTGGGATTTTGGCAAAAATACAGTTTTTGCTTCATTTATAATGTAACAAAATGTTAACTTCAACGTCCCATGTAAAAACCTAAATTAATTTGGAGACAATTCTCACTATAAACAAGCTCACTAAAAAATTTGGTTCCCTCACAGCCGTAGATCAGCTTTCCTTTACCATAAAAAAAGGCAATGTTTATGGCATTTTAGGTCCAAACGGCAGCGGAAAGTCCACTACTCTCGGAATGGTTTTGAATGTTGTAAATCCCAGCAGTGGGGATTTTCAATGGTTCGACGGTTCAGTTTCTACCCACAATGCATTAAAGAAGGTTGGCGCAATTATAGAACACCCCAATTTTTACCCCTATATGACAGCCGCTCAAAACCTGGCACTGGTGTGTAAGATCAAAGGGGTTAGCCATGAAAAAATTTCAGAAAAACTGGAAATCGTGGGGTTGCTGGACCGAAAAAACAGCCGCTTCAGCACCTTTTCCCTTGGAATGAAACAACGCCTGGCCATTGCCTCCGCCCTTCTGAACGATCCCGAGATTTTAATTCTGGACGAACCCACCAATGGATTAGACCCGCAGGGCATTCACCAGATCCGGGAAATAATACGGCAAATTGCAACCACCGGCACCACAATATTACTGGCTTCACATCTGCTGGATGAAGTGGAAAAGGTGTGTTCGCATGTTGTGATTATAAGGAAAGGCATAAAATTATACAGTGGCCGGGTAGATGAAATGAATGCAAATTATGGCTTTTTTGAACTGAAATCTTCTGATCTGGAAAAACTCCGGAGCTCACTGAGTCTGCATCCTTCCATTGGAAAAATAAACATGGCTGAAGGCCTGGTCACTGCTTTTCTAAGCGAACCCATGGAGGCAGATCTGATGAATTCATATCTCATGGAAAAGGGGGTGCTGTTGTCACACCTTGTAAAAAGAAAAGAAAGCCTGGAAGAACAATTTTTGCAATTAATCAATCAAACTTCAAATTAATGCTACGATTACTGGATATAGAACTTCATAAATTAAGATTCAGCCGCTCTGCAAAGATCCTGACCCTCACCTATTTTATACTCATCACCTTTATTGCCCTGTTTGCCTCCATCGAATTTGACCTGGGAAGTGTGCATTTCCGGCTGGCCGACCAGGGAATCTTCAACTTCCCCTTTATATGGCATTTCAACAGCTATATCGCCGCTCTTTTAAAGCTTTTTCTGGCAATCGTGATCGTTTCCATGATGTCCAATGAATACAGCAACAGGACCTTAAAACAAAATTTGATAGACGGGCTGAGCAAAAAGGAATTTGTGCTCTCAAAGTTCCTGACCATTCTGCTATTTTCCCTTATCTCAACTGGTTTCCTGTTTGTGGTTTCCCTTGTTTTAGGCTATTCTTTTTCTGATTACACCGAACTCTCCATCGTGCTCTCCGATATGGAATATTTACTTGCTTATTTCGTGAAGATCACCGGGTTTTTCGCCTTCTGCATGTTCCTGGGGATTTTGATTAAAAGATCGGCTTTTGCCCTAGGCTTCCTGTTTCTCTGGTGGATATTGGAAAATATTGCCAATGGAATTCTTTCCTGGAGGATCTTCACCCAAAGCGATATGGCAGAAAGAATCGTACAATTCTTCCCCCTTTCCTCGATGAGCAATTTGGTGGTAGAACCATTTTCGCGTTTGAGTGTGATCCAAACCGCAGCAAGCCAAATTGGGTCCGAACTGGATAAAGACTACAGTGTTCACTGGTATCAATTGCTTATTGTAATTGCCTGGACTTTCATATTTGTGCTTTTATCCTACACTTTATTAAAAAACCGGGATTTATAATATCTTAGCAGAAATAATTTCTGATGAGATGTATCCCAGTGCTTTTGATAATTTTTGTGATGCTGTGTGGCACGCAATCTCAGGCACAAAGGGAAGCTGCAAACTGGTATTTTGGGGACAGGGCCGGATTAACGTTTAACAGCGGAATACCGGTTGCACTTAAAAATGGGAACTTACAGACCTCGGAAGGATCCGCTGCAATTTCGGACAGAAATGGGAACCTGCTTTTTTATACCGATGGAAAAAATGTATACAACCGGCAACATTCCATCATGCCAAATGGCACGGGATTACTGGGAGATGATTCCAGCACCCAATCCGCCATAATTGTTCCTAAACCCTCTGACCCAGATATCTATTATATCTTTACAGTAGACAGGCCCGATTATTCTTTTAACCTTGAGGATCCCATCGAGGGAGTGAATTATACGGAAGTGGATATGTCCTTAAATTTTGGATTAGGGGATGTGCTCCCCAATAAGAAAAACATCCATCTGATCACTTATAATCCCGGGGATCCCCTGGAAAATAAATATAAAAGTTCAGAAAAAATATCTGCAGTAATCCACAATGATGGCATGTCTTATTGGGTGGTAACCCAATTGACCAATAAATTTTATTCATTTAAGGTTACACAATCCGGGGTAGAAACCACCCCTGTTATTTCTACCACCCCCAATTCGGTACCTCCTCTTATAAATTTTAAAGTTAATGTGACCGCACTTGGGTATCTCAAGATCTCCCCCAATGGTAAAAAACTTGCAGTAGCTTACAGCTCCACAAGTTTAGGAGATCCCAGTACAGGGACTAAAAAAACAGGCAAGGTGTTTTTGTATGATTTTGACAATTCAACGGGTATCATAGAGAATGAAAAATTATTGCTTTCCGGGAGTTATCCCTACGGGGTGGAGTTTTCTCAGAAAACCACAAAATTATATGTTACCGCGAATTATTTTAATGAACGAGATGTCCTCCTGCATAGTTTTTTATATCAGTATGATCTTGATAACCCTGAGATTACTTCTTCTCAAAGCATTATCCATAAGTCCTCCAATTCTGCCGGGGCCTTACAATTGGCAATAGACGGAAGAATATACAGGGCGGGATATCCCGTCTTTACACCAAAACACGCTTTACTCTCTGTAATAAAAAACCCTGAAGAGAAAGGAAATGCCTGTAATTATGAGAATAATGTAATAAGTATCTCCCCAAATTTTGTCAGGTTAGGTCTCCCTCCGTTTATCCAATCCTTATTTCTGGAAAATTTTAATTTTAAGTTCTTGTGCCAGGGAGATGAAACCCATTTTTTTATTTCAACTGATGTCCCACACGATTCGGTAAGATGGGATTTTGGGGATGGAAATTTTTCCACTGAACTTGAACCTCATCATACCTATGCCCTGCCGGGGACCTACAATGTGAGCCTAACCAGGTTTATAAACGGGGAAGCCCTGAATCCATGGCAAAAAAAAATCACTATTGTAGAAACCCCCAAGATACTCCCGGAATATGAGTTGATTCAATGTGACCTTGATGCTGATCCTACCGATGGAATTACGGAGTTCAACCTGCAGCTCGCAAAAGATCCTGTTACCTTGGGAAACAGAAACACCCAAATTTATTTTTATGAGACCGCCCAAGCTGCGGCCCTGGACAGTCTTTACCAGAATGCCATCCCGGAGAACTACACAAATCAAACTCCAGGGCAATTGATTTTTGCCAAAGTCAGCCAATATGGTACCTCATGTTTTGAGCTTGCACAGGTGAGCTTAACTGCGAAAAGCGGAATACTATTGAGTCCTTCCCCCGCCAATGCCTGTGATCTTGGAAATGGGGAGGCCGAATTCAACCTTTCATCCATTGAAAGCTCCATACTCTCTGAATTAAATTTACCAGCAAATACCCGCCTGAGCTTTTACGAGGCAGAAAATGAAATGAGGGCAGGTGTCAATCCTTTACCAATAGCATATATCTCCAAATCAAAAACTATTTTTTTTCTTGCTAAAAGAGAGGGATCTTGTTACGGTTCAGGAAAATTAGATTTAAGGGTCAGCCCTTTTCCCAATGTTTTGGCCGTTAATGAGTATTATTTGTGCCGCTCGGAATTTCCTCGGAATTTAGGTCCCGAGTTGCCCATAGAGCAGGTCCAAAAATTTAGTTTTCTATGGAGTACTGGGGAAACAAGCCCTAATATAATGGTATCCGCGGAAGGCACCTATTCCCTGCGTATTGTGAATGAGGAATTCGGTTGTGCCAGCAGCTTTGAATTCCTGGTAAAGGAACTGCTGACTCCGGAAATCACAGATATCGCTGTTGAAAGTACCTCAGAAGGCAGTGAACTAAGTGTTTTCACTTCCAATGACCGGGGGAACCTGTTTTCCCTGGACGATAGTAGCGGCAATTTTCAGAGCTCTTCCGTTTTTAGAAATGTTCCCGGAGGTTCACATACCATATTTGTTAAAAACCGGAATGAATGTGAGATAATACAACAGGAAATACTGGTTTTTGGATTTCCTCAATTTTTCACCCCAAATCTTGATGGATATCAAGATTTCTGGAAACCTTTTAAAATCCCTGATCTGGCCTTCCAAATTAAAAACATATACATCTTTGACAGATACGGCAAACTCCTCAAACAACTCGATCCCAATGGAAACGGCTGGGATGGCACCTTTAACAATAAAGGTATGCCCGGGGATGACTACTGGTTTAAGGTCATCCTGGAAAACGGCAGGGAGTTTAAAGGCCACTTTTCCCTAATAAGATAACAAACCCTTTTAACGCATTTGAATAGGCATTATATTTGCATAATTTCCAAATCTCTAGAGAACCTACCGAATGAAATTTACCATAAAATCAGATTTTAAACCTACCGGGGATCAACCTCAGGCCATAAAGCAGTTGGTATCCGGAATCAATAAAAACGACCAGTATCAAACCTTATTGGGAGTTACCGGATCGGGGAAGACCTTTACCATGGCCAATGTTATTGAAGAAATTGAGCGTCCAACGCTCATTCTTTGTCATAATAAAACCCTGGCCGCCCAATTGTATTCAGAATTCAAATCTTTTTTTCCTGACAATGCAGTGGAATATTTTGTAAGCTACTATGATTATTATCAGCCGGAGGCATTTATCCCCTCCTCGGGCACCTATATTGAAAAAGATCTTTCCAGGAATGAAGAATTGGAAAAACTCAGGTTGAGCACTACTTCTTCCCTACTCAGCGGAAGGCGTGATATTCTTGTAGTTGCTTCGGTCTCTTGTTTATATGGAATTGGAAACCCGGTGGAATTCAAAAAGAACGTGATTTCCATTGAAAAAGACATGCAGCTCTCCAGGACGAAATTGCTGCATCAGTTGGTTCAAAGTTTGTATTCCAGGACCGAAGCCGATTTCAACCGGGGGAACTTCAGAATTAAGGGAGATACCCTGGATTTGTTCCCGAGTTATGCCGATAATGCCTTTAGGATTCACTTTTTTGGAGATGAGATCGAAGAAATTGAAGCCTTTGATCCCCTGACCAATGAGATCATAGAAAAATACGAACAATTGACCATTTACCCCGCGAATATGTTTGTGACCTCCCCCGATGTCCTGCAAGGGGCGATCAGGGAAATTCAGGACGATCTGGTAAAACAGGTCGATTATTTTAAAGAAATTGGCAAACATCTGGAAGCAAAAAGACTGGAAGAGCGTACCAATTTCGATTTGGAAATGATCCGGGAACTCGGGTATTGTTCCGGAATTGAAAATTATTCCCGATATCTCGATGGAAGATCCCCAGGGACAAGGCCGTTCTGCCTCTTGGATTATTTCCCGGACGATTTTTTAATGATCGTGGACGAAAGTCACGTAACTATTTCCCAGGTTCATGCGATGTACGGCGGTGACCGTTCGAGAAAAGAAACTTTGGTGGAATACGGTTTCCGGCTGCCCGCAGCTATGGATAACCGGCCGTTGAAATTTGAGGAATTTGAAGCCCTTCAAAATCAGGTAATTTATGCGAGTGCCACCCCGGCAGATTATGAATTGCAAAAATCTGAAGGAATTATTGTGGAACAATTGATCCGTCCAACCGGGCTTCTGGATCCTGTCATTGAAGTGCGGCCAAGCTTAAACCAAATTGACGATTTAATTGAAGAGATTCACCTGCGTTCAGAAAAAGATCAGCGCGTATTGGTAACTACCCTTACCAAGAGAATGGCAGAGGAACTCACAAAATACCTTACCCGGATCAATGTGCGGTGTCGTTATATTCATTCTGATGTGGATACCCTGGAGCGGGTCGAAATTATGAATGATCTCAGGCGAGGCCTTTTTGATGTCCTTATTGGAGTAAACCTTCTCAGGGAGGGCCTGGATCTCCCTGAGGTATCCCTGGTCGCTATTTTAGATGCCGACAAGGAAGGATTCCTGCGCAGTCACCGCTCACTTACCCAAACCATAGGACGTGCCGCCAGACACCTGGAAGGAAGGGCAATTCTATATGCGGATAAAATCACCAATTCCATGCAACTGACCATTGATGAGACCAATTACCGGCGGGAAAAGCAAATTGCCTATAATACAAAACATAACATTACTCCCACAGCCCTTAACAAATCTCTTGACAGTGCCCTTGTGAGAAAGAAACTCGATCCCTATGAGATCGAATCTGCCCCCACGCTAAAAGCCGCAGAAAAAGAGACGGCATTTTTCAATAAAGCCCAACTTGAAAAACGCATCCGGGAAAAACGAAAGGAAATGGAAAGCGCTGCCAAAGAACTGGATTTTATGACAGCCGCAAGGTTGCGGGATGAAATAAAGATGCTGCAGGACAAAACCAAGGCCCTGGTAAATTAGCAGGTAGGAGTTGCTTTCTTAGGAGGTTAACTATTCTACTAGAAAACCTGACAATCAGTCAATTAAACCATTGTTAAATAAAATGCCATAGCTTTTCAAAGCTGACTCGGCTCAGCCGACCCCGATTACCCGGGAGTCAGAGCATCAGTATCCTTCTCTGATTTTTTATTGATGCGACAAAAATTCCAGCATTTTGTATGTAATATTCCCCGGCGCTCCAGCACCCAAATCCTATAACCCAAAATGAACGGCCCCAATACGCTTTGTGCAATTCCGGGAATTCTTACTGCAGCTTTCTTGTTCCGCCTTTTAACTTTTTTACAAGACTGCTTATCTGGGCCGGGAGGTATTCTATGTGCCATTGCAGCTGATCCCTGCCTGCCACCCCCTTCAAAATTCCCACTCCCCTGAGCATCGTATCCTTGGATCACGCATCCTTGGATCACGCATCCTTGGATCAAAAGTGTTCTGCACATTCTTTTAATCTCCTCAGGCAGGACTGGATTACGGAATTTAGTACTTCAAACTATATGGGGGAGGCATTCCCGATCCTATGTCCCTTTAGCCTTTGTTCTGACATCCCATTAAGCTAAGCGTTTTTAGGGAGCTGAGGTGAGAGCCACTAGAGGGCATCGTCTTAATTATTTTTGAGACCGGTTAAGCCTAGTTTTTTTTTCGAGGGATGACTCTTAACATATGGGAAGTGATCATTCCCTCCCTTTCAGTCCGGACATTTTAAGTGTCGGCAGGAAACGGACTTGGGGACTTTTGAGCTGTAAAAGGCTTGAAAACTCCGCGGCTCCCATCTCCCCAACTTAGTAGATCCCCATTATGAAATCTTAATAAATCGTTTCGGAAGGTCTTTAGCTTCCTCCAGTTTAGGAAGAATTATTTTTAGAATTCCGTTTTTGTAGGATGCCCAAATCTTTTCCCTGTCTATAGATTCATGCAAACCAAAAATCCTTTTAAAATTGCTGAAGTCAAATTCTGTCCTGGTAAACCTTCCGATTTCAGTAGTGATTTTATTTTCTTCTTTTCCTTCCGAAGAAATACTTATCACATCATCTTCCAATGCAATAATCAAATCCTTTTTCGCTTTGCCGGGTATGGCTACCTCAATCAAAAAATTTTCTTTTGTCTCCAATATATTTACCTCGGGAACTCTTGTTCCAATATTATTGATATTAGTGGTTCCTCCCAACCAATCGGTTTTTAACATCTTATCAATGGCAGTTGGCAGCCAAGTGGAATCATTTCCCTTATTCATACTCATAATTTATATTTTTAATTAGTTGACCATAAGCGTTTTAAAAAAAATAAAGCATCAAATAAAACTCCATTTCGTGTTAAATGTCATATTGTCCTATTTATTTAACATTTTCTCAAGAGCTCTATGTGTTCTAAAATTTTGTTATTTAAATTCTCTCTTTTCGCGGAATACTTCATAATTGTTTAATTTTAAACCAGATTAAACTACTATGAAGCAATTTTTCTTTCAACTCCTGGCAATCTTTAAGAATCTGCAAAATAAAATCGCATTCTATCCGACGGTTTTTACGCTTTTAGGGATCCTCTTTGCCTTTTTCGTAATGGCTCTTGAAAATAGGGGGATTTCAAAATATTTATTAGACAAGGCGCCCTCTCTTGTTGTAGAAAATGGAAATACAGCCCTTGCCATTTTAACTGCCCTGATCTCCGGGTTAATCTCAATGATCGTTTTTAGCTTCTCCATGGTGATGCTCCTGCTCAGCCAGGCCTCCAGCAATTATTCCCCCAGGCTGCTACCGGGCCTGATCTCAGATAAAAAACATCAGGTAATTTTGGGGATTTACCTTGCGACAACGCTCTACTGCATTTTTATATTATTTTCCATTCAGCCAAACAGTGATAAATATCAGATTCCGGGCTTCGCGGTTTTACTTGGAATTTTGGGCACTGTACTTAGTATTTATGCCTTCATTTATTTTATCCATACTATCTCCCAGAGTATTCAAATCAACAATATTCTGGAGGGCCTCTATAAATCGGCTAGAAACTTGCTGAAAAATTTAATCGAAAAGGAATCCCAGACCAATTCTGATTTTCCTTCAACCAAGGACTGGTTTGTAATTTCAGCTGAAAAAAGTGGGTATTTACAAGATATATCCACTTCGCTCCTACTCGATATCTGCAAAAAAGAAGATTTCAAATTACATCTCCTGCCTATAAAAGGACAATTTATTTTAAATGGGATCCCCCTTTTTAAATCCAGTATAAAACTTGAGGAAATCACGGTAAAGAAAATTTATTCGTGTTTCGAATATGCCAGTGGGGAACTGGTGCATGAAAATTATGTCCTGGCATTTAAACATATTACAGAAATTATTATTAAGGCCATGTCCCCCGGAATAAATGATCCCGGCACCGCGATAAATGGTATAGATTATCTCACTGAGCTTTTAGCTTTGCGAACCCAGAAAAAGGACCTTCAGATTATTGGTGAAGATGACAAGGTTTATATCAAGATATCCACAGTTAAATTTGAAGACCTGCTCTACAATGTTATGGCCTCCATCAGAACCTATTGCAAGAAGGATATCATCCTGATTCAAAAATTATTGTCAATGCTTAAATACCTAAAAACTCAGAATATAAACAACCAGCACTATTTGGACTGCATAGAGTCTGAGGCAAAAACCCTGTTGGAGGATGTGAAACTGAGCATTATAAACCACAGGGACATTGACACGGCCTTCAAGATGGCTAAAAAATTAGGCTTGCATAATTAGATGACCTAATTTTTACTATATTTCGGGCTAAAAACAAAATTATAGCATTGAAAACTATCCCACTTATTTTCATCCTTTTAAGCATTTGTTTCTCCGGGAAGGCTCAAAGTACCGCATCGGGGGAAGTATCAACTTTTATTGCTGGCTCCCCTCTGTTAGAGGCCAACAGAAAAATCTGGGTGTATTTGCCTGTTGATTATCACAAAACACAAAAGGACTACCCCGTGCTTTATTTACAGGATGCACAAAATTTATTCGATCGCTCTACCTCCTTTTCAGGGGAATGGAGAATAGATGAAAGCCTGGACAGCCTGCAACTGGAATTGATCGTGATAGGAATAGAACACGGGAATGAAAAGAGAATTGAGGAATTAACTCCCTTCCCACATCCTGAACATCGAGGCGGCAAGGCTGAGAATTATTTAAGATTCCTGGCACAAAGCTTAAAACCGGAGGTAGACAAAAGATTCAGGACAAAAACGGATGTTTCCAACACCTTCATTGGCGGAAGTTCTTTGGGTGGGCTATTTTCTTATTTCGCGCTT
Source organism: Gillisia sp. (assembly GCA_041752645.1). Lineage (GTDB taxonomy): Bacteria > Bacteroidota > Bacteroidia > Flavobacteriales > Flavobacteriaceae > Gillisia. The sequence goes on from JBGSWA010000326.1 coordinate 13,270, forward strand.
CTAAAGAAGCCTGAGCTCTTTGGAAAGGCCTTGGTATTCTCTCCAAGCTTTTGGTTTTCGGATAAAATAGTGAATTTTACGGATGAAATCCCGCGAGACAAATTAAAGCAGATAAAAATATATTTTCGTGCCGGGGAAGATGAAAGCCAGACCATGGTCCCGCTGATGTATGATATAAAACAGCAACTTTTGTGCAAAGGCTTAAAATCGAAGCAGATCAATTTTCAAACAATTCCAGAGGGGCAACACAATGAAGCCCTCTGGGCAAGTTTATTTCCCGAGGCAGCACTTTGGCTCCTTGAGAGGTAATCTATAAAACAGTGGCTTTCTTGAGCTCTACCCAGTCCTGTACCATATCTTCCAAAACATCTAAGGGAACTGCTCCGTTTAATAAAACTACCTCATGAAATTCGCGAAGATCAAAATCCTTCTCCAACTGGAGCTTCGCATCCTCCCGCAATTCAATTATTTTGTTCATTCCTATTTTATAGGCAGTTGCCTGGCCAGGCATCACGATATGACGCTCCACCATTTTCACGCAATCACTCTCGGCATTTGGGGTGTTTGCCTTGTAATATTCAATTCCCTCTTCCCTGGTCCATTTTTTGGAATGTATTCCGGTATCTACCACCAGGCGGCAGGATCTCCAAAGCTCCATGGCCAACCGGCCAAAATCTGAATATGGATCCCTGAAAAACCCGATCTCCTTTGGAAGCAGCTCACTGTAAAGTCCCCAACCCTCTACATAGGCTGTATAATTGCTGAATTTTCTGAAGGTGGGGATGCTGTCCAATTCCTGGGCGATGGCTATTTGCATATGATGTCCGGGAATACCCTCGTGATACGCAAGAGCTTCCATTTGATAAGAAGGCATAGCGTTCATATCAAATAGGTTTGCATAATAGGTCCCAGGTCTGGACCCATCAATTGCCGGGGGTTGGTAAAACGCCTTCCCCGCGCTTTTTTCCCTGAAAGCTTCCACCGCTTTTACCTCAATTTCGGCCTTGGGTTTGGTCAAAAATAAATCCCCCAGGCTCGCTCTCATGGTGTTGATAATCCTGGTTGCATCCGCTAAATAGTTCTCCTTTCCCTCGGGGGAATTTTCATAATAAAACTGGGGATCTGTACGCATAAATTCGAAAAAATCCTGCAGGGAGCCTTCAAAGCCCACTTTCTTGCTGATGGCCTCCATCTCCCCGTGAATCCTAGCTACCTCACTCAGGCCTATCTCGTGAATAGCCTCCGGGGACAGATCGGTGGTGGTGATTCTTTTTAACCGATTTTTGTAAAAGGCTTCTCCCTTTGCAAATTTCCATACTCCGTCATCTGCGGTTGCCCGTTGCTGCTGATCTTCCAAGGCGGCGATCAGTTTTTCATA
>JBGSWA010000327.1:0-6783 GCA_041752645.1 Gillisia sp.
GGAGATGAATCTATGAAAAATCCGAAATATGCTTTGAAATTCGCAGCTGAACCAAAACCATTTAGTATTTATAACATAAAACTTATGAAATGTGGCGGCCTTAAAGGAGCTTTTGAAATAGCCACTATTGCACAAAATGCAGCGATTGATCTTTTTTGGAAATCACCGAAAAATAATCCTTCGCATCCTCTAAAAGCCGGTGTTTTACCGGTGGTACTATCTCAAAATGTAATTCCGGGTTATTTGTGGGATCGGGGAATGAAAAGAAATCGCTGAAATTGTGATATTCTCCTCCCGGCATCATATCAATTTCACCCAATTTCAGGAGTTTTCTGAGTTTTTTCTGAGTATCCCCCGGCATGGACGCATCGTACAGCAATCGCGTGGCCTGCCCATCGGTGCGCTGTGCCAGGGATTCATAAATCTTCTCGGCAAGCACCCCGTCAAATTCGTCATCAATATACAATTCGGCATCTCTGGATAATTTTATTTCATATACCCCCGAGATGACTTCCTCCGGGAATAAAGAAGGAATTTCATTCCTAATAATATCGTCCAGGTAGGTAATGACCTTCTCCTCCAATAGCACAAATCTTCCGCAGGCTTCGGTGGGGATATTGATCAGCCCGAGATGTTCCTTATTTTTAAAGCTGATCGCAAAATAAAGCACGTTGTTTTCCAGGAACAGCTCCGGGGTATCAGACAGGTCTATTTTGATGGTTTTTAGGTGAGGCGCTATGTCCTTTTTAAAATATTCCTGAGCGCATTGTATTTGAATGCTGTTAAAATGTGCAGCGTCTATTAAAAAGATTCCATTTTCAGCCAGTTCAGGAATAATTTGTGTCCGGATGATCTCCCCAAATTTTTGTTGCTGCACTTTGACCTCTTCCAGAATCAGCCTGGTGGTTTTATTGGGACGAAGCGCCAGTTTTTTCCGGATGCTTTTTTCCACCCTTTTGATCTGCCGCAGCTGGGAAACCCGTACCTGGAAATATTCGTCTAAATTGGACGAAAAAATTGCCAGGAATTTTATGCGCTCATAAAGCGGGTTTATCTTGTCTGTAGCTTCTTGTAAAACCCTTCCATTAAAACTCAACCAATTCAGGTCACGGTGTTTTAAACGGGTTTCAATAGGTAATAACATAGCATTTATCTTTCACCAAAAATACAAAGATAGAAGGGGGGCAAAATTTAATGTTCTGTTAAATTACTTTATAAGACGATCTGGTCTAAAGTGGTTTTAATAAGTCGATCTATGGTTTTTGAAGAATTCTTGCTGAATTGGCCATTTGCCCTGTTGGCTACAATGGCATTTAATGAAACCGCCCGATGGCCCATTAATTTAGCGAGCCCGTACATGCCGGAGGTTTCCATTTCCAAATTGGTAATTTTTTTACCTGCATAGGAAAAACCGGCCATTTTCTCGTTTAGACCCGGATCCTGAACCGCCAAACGCAATACCCGGCCCTGTGGTCCATAGAAGCCGCAATTTGAAACCGTATTCCCGGGGTAAAAATCAGCTGTGAATTTTGAGGCCAATTCCGCATCACAGGGAACTACATAGGGAATTCCCATATTGGATGGCCATTCTAATTGTTTTACAAGCGCCTCAGAAAACTCTAGGTCCACGACCGATTTGCAGTCATAAAAATGCAGCATCCCGTCAAAGCCGATCCCAGTGTGTGATACAACGAAGGAATCCACGGGGATTTCTCCCTGAATAGACCCGGAGGTTCCTATCCTGATGATATCCAGGGAAGTCAATTCTTTTTTTATGGTCCTGGAGCCAAAATCGATATTCACCAGGGCGTCCAATTCGTTGAAAACGATGTCTATATTGTCGGTTCCAATCCCGGTAGAAACCACACTGATGCGTTTTCCCTTATAAAATCCGGTCTCTGTATGAAATTCCCTTTTTTGTATACGGAAATCTATGGTTTCAAAATATTTGGTCACCTCCCTCACGCGATCCTGATCCCCAACAACGATAACGGTTTGAGCTAAATTCTCCGGCAGTAAATTCAGGTGATAAATACTGCCATTCTTATTCTGAATAAATTCTGAGGCTTTTAAACTCATAGTATAATTTTAATTATTTATAATTTTAAAATTTTATGGAATTCGGAATCGTATAAAAAATCATACATTTTCACGCCTCCTAAAAATTCGTCATTTTTTAAAACCCGATAAAAATTTCTGGAAGCGCTCAGGGCTTCGTTTCCTTCGGGGGTCAATTCTATCTTATCTTCGGTCACCTTATAAAATAACTGAAGTTTGTTGATTACCCGATCTATTTGAATATCAATGTATCCATAATACCCCTGATATTCAAGGGAATATCCGAGCAATTGGTTCAAACTGGAAATATCGTGGGTTTTTATCAGTTTTAATATATTTTTCTCCAGGGTATTTAAACCTGTTGCCGAGTTTGGGAAGCGTTCGATATGAGCCCTGATGGAACTCGATAAATATTCAAAATTCGTCTTGATCTTGATCAGGTTTTTTAGTTGTTGGGGATTTTGGCTATTGTATAGCTGCCACATCAAATTGGCCATTTCCAGATCATCTTGATTGAGGTGTATTCTTTGCTCATAATGCTTTTGCAGGTTCGTAATCGGAAGCTGGGAGAGCGGGATGAATTCCTTTTCGCCCACGACTTTTTTACTGCAAACCAGGTAAATGGGAAGATCTATTTTGTTTTCCATCAAATGGCTGATGGCCGCCAACATATTTATGTGAGAATACAGGTCAAATTCAAACCACAGGATCACTTCCTGGTAGCCATCGAGATCGCTTAGTTTTTCGAGTTCGCTCAGGAACTGTTCCTGGTAATCTCTGGCTGATACCTGGTAATTTTCACTCAAGAATCGGGTCCGCATCTCAATGAATGCAGTGGTTCCCAATTGAAAAGTTGTCGGGCCTTCGCAAAGCATTTCGCGCCACACCACAATTTTCCCTTCCAGATTGAGTTCTACAATATTATCAGATAAGCTGTCTCCAATGCTAATATGCAATTGTTTTACCATATAAAAATTTTTAATAGATCAGCCTCCCACACGTTTTACACGGTAACCCTCCTGTTGTAAAAGCTGTATTAATTTTTCCCTGAAATCTCCCTGAATAATTATTTCTCCGTCCTTTACAGAACCCCCAACCCCGCATTTCTTTTTGAGTTGTTTGCCCAGGGCGATCAAATCTTGGGCCTTCCCCTGAAATCCTTTGATCACGGTCACTGTTTTCCCCCCCCGGCCTTTGTTGCTGAAATGAGCCTCCAGGAGCTGATCGGGTTTGGCAGGAGTTTCCTCTGGGGTTTCCTCGTTATATTTCCCGCGCTCCAAATCGCTGCCAGTAGAAAAAACCAGGCCGCCAAGGTCCTGCAGTCCTAACTTCTTTTTGGCCATACTTTATTGTTTTATTAGTCCAATTTCCACAAGTCGCTGGTGCAGGAATTTCCCGGCAGAGATATCTTCATATTGTTTAGGGTGGTCCTCCTCGAGGCATTCTTCAAGGCAATTAAGTGGCATCTCACTGCGTGGATGCATAAAAAATGGGATTGAATAGCGGGGTTTGTTCCATTCTTCCCTGGGCGGATTTACAACCTTATGTATGGTGGATCTGAGTTTGTTGTTGGTGAGACGCTCCAGCATATCTCCCACGTTAATCACCAGTTCATCTGCCTTTGGGATGGCATCTATCCATATGCCGTCTTTTCTAAGCACCTGAAGGCCTCCCCCGGAGGCTCCCATTAAAAGGGTGATTAAATTGATGTCTCCATGAGCCCCCGCCCGCTCGGCGCCCTTTGGTTCTTCGGCAATGGGAGGATAGTGGATGGGCCTTAAAATACTGTTGCCATTGCTCGCCCAGTGATCAAAATAATGCTCCCCCAGCCCTAGATGCAATGCCAGGGCGCGTAGGACGTAAATCCCCGTTTTTTCGAGCATCCGATATGCTTGCATTCCGGTGTTATAAAAGTCTTTTAATTCCTCGACTTTTAGGTTCTCAGGGTATTCTTCAATTAAATTGGCATCGGCTGAGGGTTCCTGACCAAAATGCCAGAACTCCTTTAAATCGCCTTCTTTTTTTCCTTTGGCATGTTCCTTACCAAAGGAAACATAGCCTCTTTGCCCGCCCAGTCCTTCGATTTCATATTTTTGTTTTACCTCATAAGGAAGGGCAAAAAAAGCCTTCACCTGCTTATAAAGTTCCTCTGAAAGTTCCTCGCTTAAAAAATGGTTTTTTAGGGATACAAAACCGATCTCTTCAAAGGCCTTGCCTATTTCATTGACAAACTTTTGCTTGGCTCTGGGGTTTTCCGAAAGAAAATCGGCCAAATCTACTCCGGGGATATTATTATCAGCCATTTAAAGGGATTTTTTATCGTTAACCCCCAAAGTTAAATAAAATAACCGGAGTTTATATTTTTCTTTGTGTTTATCAAGGGAGGCATAAATTTAATTACTTTTGAAGGACAATTAGCACCTGATGAAACCAGAAACAAAGAGTAATCTTGCCATAGAATACAACAGAGCAAACCTCTCCGATCAAACCTTGCTGCAGCTCTATGGGGCAATGCTCAGGCCCAGGCTTATAGAGGATAAAATGCTGATATTACTGCGCCAGGGAAAAATCAGCAAATGGTTCAGCGGAATTGGACAGGAAGCTATAGCCGTAGGGGTGACCAGCGCTTTGACAACAGATGAATATATCCTGCCCATGCACAGGAATCTTGGAGTTTTTACCTCCAGGGAAATCCCTTTATACCGCCTGTTTTCTCAATGGCAGGGGAAGGCCAACGGATTTAGCAAGGGACGGGAACGCAGTTTTCATTTTGGAACCCAGGAATTTAAAATAGTGGGGATGATCTCCCATTTGGGACCTCAATTTGGGGTTGCGGATGGGATCGCGCTTGCCCATAAACTTAAAAAGGAACAAAAGATTACCGCGGTATTTTCCGGGGAAGGCGGCACCAGTGAAGGAGATTTTCACGAAGCGCTCAATATAGCCTCTGTGTGGGACCTGCCGGTGCTTTTTTGTATCGAAAATAACGGGTATGGACTCTCAACACCCACCGCGGAGCAATACCGCTGCAAGAATTTAACAGACAAAGGGATAGGTTACGGCATGGAATCCCATCAGATTGACGGAAATAATATTATAGAGGTATTTACCAGGGTTTCAGAAATAGCGCAAAGCCTGCGCAGCGATCCGCGTCCGGTTTTACTGGAATTTCTCACCTTCAGGATGCGCGGGCACGAGGAAGCCAGCGGGACAAAATACGTGCCGGAGGAACTGATGGCAGCCTGGGCTCAGAGAGATCCCATTTCGAACTTTAAAAATTTCCTGCTCGGGCAGGGGATTTTGTCGGAGCAAAAAGATGAGGAATTTCACAGGGATATAAGGGCGGAGATCAATGAAAACCTTCAACGTGCCTTTGAGGAAGACCCGATGGTATCTTCTGAAACCAATGAATTAAATGATGTTTATCACGGATTTGAATATCAGCATTTTGAAGAGAGTAAAGACGTGGGAAACCTCCGGTTTATCGATGCGATCTCACAAGGCTTACGCCAGTCCATGCAGCGTCACGAGGACCTAATTCTTATGGGCCAGGATATTGCAGAATACGGAGGAGCTTTTAAAATAACCGAAGGCTTTTTAGAGGAATTCGGGAAAGAAAGGGTGCGCAACACCCCTATTTGTGAATCAGCAATAATAGGGGTCGCGATGGGTCTTTCCATCAAAGGCATGAAAGCGATCGTGGAAATGCAGTTTTCCGATTTTGTGAGCTCCGGCTTCAATCCAATTGTAAACTATCTCGCCAAGGTCAACTATCGCTGGAATCAACCGGCTGATGTAGTGATCAGGATGCCCTGCGGAGCAGGAGTGGGGGCCGGACCCTTTCACAGTCAGACCAACGAGGCCTGGTTTACAAAAACCCCGGGCTTGAAGGTGGTGTATCCCGCTTTTCCTTATGATGCCAAGGGGTTGCTCAATACAGCCATAAACGATCCAAATCCGGTATTGTTTTTTGAACATAAAGCTCTCTACAGGAGCATTCGCCAGGAGGTACCCACAAATTATTACACCATCCCTTTTGGTCAGGCAGCCCTGTTGAGTAAAGGAAGAGAGCTAAGCATCATTACCTATGGAGCCGGGGTTCACTGGGCCCTGGAAGTCTTGCTGGAGTTTCCCAATCTGGGGGTGGATCTGCTAGATCTCAGAAGCTTGCAGCCACTGGATACCGAGGCTATTTTCAATTCGGTCCGGAAAACCGGGAGGGTTCTGATTCTCACCGAGGATTCGGTTTTTGGCAGTGTGGGTTCTGATATTTCGGCGCTTATAGCCGAGAATTGCTTTGAGCATCTGGATGCCCCGGTGATGCGACTAGGAAGTTTGGAAACCCCAATTCCTTTTGCTTCCAACCTGGAACAGCAATACCTGCCAAAGAATCGTCTTAACCAAAAATTAAAGGAATTAATAGCATATTAGTAAAACTTTATGATCTAAACCCCTGTTTTAAGACACCTTAACAAAAGTATTGTTAAATTATTAATAATCTTTTGTTTGGAGAAGGGAGGTAGAGTAATTTCGTTGCATCTAACCAATAAACTTCGCTCTATGATACGTCTTATCGTTTTTTTTCTGATCATTGCTTTAGTGGCCGCCGTCTTTGGATTTGGGGGTATAGCTGAAGGTTCTGCAGACATTGCAAAAATCATATTTTACATTTTTATCGTACTGCTGGTCCTCTCTTTAATAGGCCGATTATTCAGACGTTAATTT
>JBGSWA010000328.1:0-28828 GCA_041752645.1 Gillisia sp.
CCCCGGGCAAATATTCACCCGACTCAAGTTTTACAAGCCCAACAGATTGCAAAAATTCAAGCGCCTCAACCACAACATTCAATGGCAAATGAAGGGCTTCGGCCATTTTCTGTTTGGTGCGGTAGTTTTGGATTGTACATAAAATATGCAGCGCTGAAAAATACCAACGACTGTAGTAGCGCATCTGGTTTTCAACTGAAAGTGATTCTGTTTTTTCAACTCGTTCTTTAAGCGTGTCGCGCTTAGTTCGAATCTCTTGCATTTCTGCCTTCAAGCGGTTTTTTAAACGCTGTGTCCCGGCCCGCTCGAGTTGCACCAAAAGCAAAAAAAAGTGGCCCTCATCTTTACTGTGCTGAATGAAGTGGTTGAGCTCTTCAGCTTGCTCGAGACTAAAATTGGCATCCCTGTTTAAAACTTGTGACAAATAGGCTGTTTGGCAGTTAAGGGCGTTGGCAATTTTAGTTTTGAAACCATGCCCAAAACGCGGGTTACCGCGAATCAAATCGCGTAGATAAGCTTTATAAGACGAATAATCATAAACTGAATTTTTCATAAATTACTCTTTTATTTTAATTTTCTTAATTTTATTTCTATTTGACATCTTATTATCATGAAAGTTACAAAAAGAATCAAAGCATTTCATAAAATTATAAGCAACAAGATTTTACCCCCAAAAGGTAATTAATATCGGAGATTCCAAGTTTGAGAAATTTTTATTTGATAATGGTTGGGTAATTAAATCTTTTCTGATCTTCTATTTTCCCATTGAGTCAGGAATTACCGGGTACTTTACCAAAAGGCATGATATTAACAAAATATAATCATTGCGTTTTATTTAAAAATAAATACCGCAGAAATTATTTTTAATTCCTGAAAATAGAGATTACCTGGACTCAGGATTTTTTGGCATAAAGAGTACCCATGATGCTTTATGCCATACGCACAGACACTTCATTGCGGTGATAAAAAAATACTTCAATAAAGGTTTGTCCCTTTCCGGAAATAAAATTGTTCGGGGGCTTCCTGGAGGTATTCCGGAATATCTCAAGACCTTAATTAAACCTTGCATATAAATTTTAATACAGTTTAACCCGAACTTGTGGTGGGAACCCCTATTTTGCAACAATCTTAAACTTCGTGTAATTCATATTTTTTTAAATCTTGTTAGATGAACTTAGGTTTGAAACATACCACCGTCCATTACTTAGAATAGACCTATGTTTTGAAAAGCCCATCTATCAATATTGAATTAAATAATGAAAATCTTTTTTTTGAACAACTCTTTCAAAATATAAAATTTACGAATCACCAATTCTCATTTTCATTCAATTCTCAATACTGAGATTGAATTGCAATGGTTTCAAAGAATCATAATATCCTTTGTGATCTTGGTGTTGCAATAAAACCACAGGTTCCAATTTGCCACGAAGGCACTTCTTCAATAATCAAAATGTTTGAATGGAGATAAAATGAATAGGGATATGATTTTGATCATATTCTCCGGGATATGGGTTTCGTAATTTCGCTGCTTAATTAAGACTAAATCTAAATATTAAATGAATATCCTGATCCTAACAGATTTTTCGGAAGTGGTTGAAAATGCAGGATATTATACCGTTCAACTTTTAAAAAATGTCCCGGTTAATTTTTTTTTGCTGAACACCGGAATTTTTAATTCAGATAAACCCGAGGATGATAACGTAACGGCAAAAGAAGATCTCGCGTTAAAAAAACTTGATAAGCGAATTGGGGAACTCAGGAAATTAACCGCCAATAAAGAACACAAATTCACATCCATTTATTCAGAAAATGATCTGGTTAATACAACCCGAAGATACATTGAAGAAAAAAAAATTGATCTTATAGTTATGGGAGCTGTGCGCAAGGGAAGTCCTCAAAACACGATACTTGGCCTTCATACCTACGAGATGATAAAAAAAATAAAGTGCAACTTGTTGGCTGTTCCTGCAGACAGTATTTATAAGGAACCTGAAGAAATTATACTTTCTATAGATCATTCGGCCTTTCTGGACAAAAAAGAATTTAAGTTTTTTAAACAATCCGGAATTTTGGAAAAATCGGGCATATCCATACTGGAAGTTCAGAATGAATTTTCTGAACGGCAAACTGAATGCCTGTTTTGCGATCAATTAAAAAACAGGGCAATTAACACCAAACAATTAAGGATTAATGATTTATTCAGTAAAGACCTGATCTTGGAGGTTCAGTTAAAATACGATATGATAGTTTTGTTCGGAAAAAACCTGAGTATTTGCGATAGGTTATTACATACAAATCACGGGCTTTGTGCTACTACCGGCAATAAACTTCCAATCCTGGTACTTCACGACTAAAATCTTTTAAACCATCCTCTCCTTCATCAGCCGCTACTTAAATTTTGAGTCGTGCCCTTTCTGCTCCTTTTTGATGTATACCTTTGTTTTTTTGTTTTTCAGAAAGGGCTCTAAAAAAGGGTGAAGGTTTAACTGTTTCTTACGAAAAGGGTACAACGAGATAACTGCCTGATAACTGCTAGGGCAAACCCTTTATAGTTAAGTCCGATTAATTTGAAATATTAAAAAAATATTGATAAGACAAGAGTGTATGAAATTTCATCATATGCTTACCAATTCGTCCATACGATTGGTTCTATTTTGCAATCCATGAAAATCCATAGCACTTTTTCTGACGGAGAAACTTGTCAAGGTCCGTACCTTTTAACTCTTGTTTCATTGCTTTCCTAAAAAATGATAAACCGCAAAATAGCTCGGAAGGAGAATCAACTAATGGAGTGAGCTTCCAACCGGTTCCCGAAACCTAAAAACAGTTATTATTTTTATACTGTATTGAAAAACGCTTTTTTATTTTATCTTTACACATCAAATTTGGCAATGAGGTCTGCCTTAAACCGTTCCACCTGGAGCTAATGACATCTACTTTTAATGGCCTATGGCTATGTGGAATCATTTATTTAAGGCACTATGAACAAAAACAGAATTAAGAATTTTTTATTCTCATTTGAGCAAATCCCCTCTTTATTATATCTTCTAAAATGGATTTTCATCTGCTTGATATTAGGTGTCATTGTAGGGAGTATTTCCGCTTTTTTCCTGCTAAGTTTAGAATGGGCAACCACCTGGAGAGAATCTCATTTGTGGATTATAGCATTATTACCTGTTGGTGGATTTATTATTGGTTTGTCTTATCATTTGTATGGAAATAGTGTTGTAAAAGGTAATAATTTATTACTCGAAGAATTCCATTCGCCAAAAAAAATAATTCCTTTCAGAATGGCTCCGCTTGTTTTGTTCGGAACAATTTTAACCCATTTTTTTGGTGGTTCTGCCGGTCGTGAAGGAACGGCTGTTCAAATTGGAGGAGCGATTGCTGATAGATTTACAAAAGTTCTCAAATTATCAAAACGAGATAGAAAAATTGTTCTTATTGCAGGGATCAGTGCAGGTTTTGCTTCTATTTTTGGAACACCCTTGGCAGGAGGGATTTTTGCATTGGAAGTACTGGTTTTGGGTAGGTTAAGATTGGATGCTATCATTCCAAGTTTTATGGCTGCCGTCTTTGCAAATTACTTTTGTGAAATTTGGAATGTTTCTCATACGAATTACCATATCAGTTCTGTCGCAGAAATGACACCGATAAATTTGTTGTGGTCCCTATTGGCAGGCATTATTTTTGGTCTTGTAGCTATGCTCTTCTCTAAATCAACCCATTTTTGGAGCAATCTTTTTAAAAACAGCATTAAATACCCTCCACTTCGTCCTGTTATTGGTGGAGCAATTTTGGCAATTGCAATTTATTTTATGGGTACTACAAAATATATTGGCCTTGGAATACCAACTATTGTCGATGCTTTTAATCTAAATCTCAATTCGTACGATTTTCTTTTAAAGCTCTTATTTACCTCATTTACTCTTGGAGCTGGTTTTAAGGGAGGTGAGGTAACTCCTTTGTTTTTTATAGGAGCTACCTTAGGAAATGTGTTAATCTGGTTTATTCCATTACCGATGGGTTTACTTGCGGGAATGGGATTTGTGGCGGTTTTTGCAGGAGCCACAAATACACCAATTGCTTGCACGGTCATGGGAATAGAACTTTTTGGAATAGAATCAGGAGTTTTTATTGCGCTGGCCTGTTCCACAGCTTATTTGTTTTCGGGCCATTCTGGGGTTTATTCCTCTCAAATTATAGGAAGTCCTAAAAATAATTCGTTTTTCCGTGAGAAAGGTTTACACTTATCGGAAATTAAAAATAAAAGAATTCAGAAATGAACGCTTTAACAACCATTCGAATTTATTTTGAAAGTGGTCAAAAAGTAAATGACCATTCTTTTTGGAAAAAATTGTATTCTTCCGATTTTTCAATGGAACTGATAAACAGGGCTAAAAAATTTGGATTACGACAAGTTTTACATTTAAATGTAAACAAAGGCTATTTAGATCATCAGAAAATAAACTGGGGGATAAGCGAAATCCGCCATTATAAACATCCACACCTTATTGAAATTATTGATTCTGAATCAATAATAAATCAATTTCTCGACGAACAGAAAAATCTGTTGCAGGCGACAACTATTTTGATTGTTAAAAGCGAAGTGTTGATTCAGAGATGCTGTTGTTAATTTGTTTTACAATGTCGGGCTCAAGGGGATTGTAATGAAGAGGGTGGTTATTCTAAATATGATTTTACAGCAAAAAAGTGTTTTCGCATTGATGGTTAGCCTGAAGCATTTTGAAAATCTCCTTCAAAGAGCATAGTGCCTTTCCTTTCGCAGTTTAAAAAGTATCTTTCCAATTTCCATATAGGCTATATTTACAAGAATATAAACGTCAAGAACTTAAGATTATGGGCTGACTGCAAGTGAGGACAAAAATTCAAACAAGGACTTCCTAAGGACATCTCAACTTTTGGGAAGGATCGGGTAAAGGTCCTGCTAGATTCTTAATTCCGGAACTTTGCTTTCTCAAAAAATAATATAAGATGGGCGGGTTTGAAAGGTGAAACCTAATTGGGTGAATTTCTATAAGTGCAATTTAGACTTGCCTAAAAAGCTATTTTTAAAACCTCTTTATGTCCATAATTTTTTCTTCAAAATTCTCTTTAAATTTTGATTTAGTCTTCAACCTTGTTTTATAAGTATAGATAGTTGCTACTGAAATTTCTAAAAATTCAGCAACCTGTTGAGGATCCTGAATTCCAAGCCGGTACAAGGCCAAGATTCTAAGTTCTGTATTCAATAATTCATCTTTCTTTAATACTCTCTTTTCCTCTGGCGGTAATTGATTATTAATCTCAGTGATGAAAGTTGGGAAAAGCTTTAGGAAAACTTCATCAAACTGGTGAAAGAGATCACTTCGTTCCTTTTTTACACTATAATTTTTTAATAATCCCAAAATTTCTTCTGGTTTTTTTGTTTTGACCTTTAGCATGGTACTCTTTTGTAAAGTGTCAATTTTATTAATAAGTTGAGATGTTACCTTAAGGAAATAGGTAATATAATCCTGCTTGATAGCATCTGCTTCCATCAAATTTAAGTTCGTTTCTTTCAATCTTTCATTATTTTCACTCAGGGCTTTCCGGGCCTCATTTTTCTCTTTTAATTGTTTGAATATAACGCCAAGGAATAACAAGGTCGTTAGAGCCAATATGATTAGAAGGACGATTATTTTCTCTAGCGTTTTATTTTTTTGTTCCACTTTGAAGAGCTGCGCCTTTTCAATAATTGGAAGAATAGAAGACAGCTCTAATTTTCGATGCCTCGCATTGTAAAAGGTGGCATCATCCATAGCAAAGTATACATATCTATTAGCCCTTTCCAGATCTCCCTTTTTATATAATTCATTAGCAAGATTTCGCAATGCAGTATTTTCCTTGGTGGCATTTCTAATATCTGAAATTGCTGCAAGAGCTAAGTAATGAATCGCTTTTTCAGATTCACCGTTTTGGGCGTAAATAAAGCTTAGACTTGAGGTAGCTATAGCATAATTATTAGGTGATAAAACATAGTCATTGATCCAGTGTAAATAAGCTTCTTCAGCCTCTGCCCATTCCTGTTCCTTCATTTTTTCGAGGCTTTCAGCTGCCCAGTAATCTGAAGATGTTTCAGGTACAAATTGCTGGGCTTTTTTCAGCATACGTATTCCATTTCTGGTATAATCTATCCTAAAATTGTCATCGTTACTATATTCAGCCAAATCAAAATATGCTCGCCCTTGGGTATAATAATATTTATATTCATTATGAGATGAGAGTTTAAGGGTATCAATGCTATTCAATGTTTCTACTGCCTCCTTGAAAAGACCTGAGGATAATAACACGAAGCCTTCATTTATTTTTGCTTCCGCTATTAGGGAATCATTTTCCATTTCCCTGGCAATCCTTCTTGTATTTTTCACGTACATATAAGCGGAATCATATTTAAAGGATCTGTATTCCCAAAATAATTTGTTATAGGTATGATATAACTCTAATTGGTCATCCTTTAATATGTTTTTTTTTAGGATCACTTTTAAAGAATCAATTTTCATGTATTTAGATTGCACATATGAATTCTTAACATCAAGTTCCTTTTCCAGAAGATTTATCAAACTGTCATTTTGACTAAAAACAGTCAAATTATAAAACAATAAAATTGTTAGGAGAATTTCTTTTTTCATAGAGGATTGTCAAATTGAGCATTACATTAAAATCTAAACAAATAGAAATTTCTCAAAAATACGTTAATTTTTATCTATATAAAATTTTGATTTTTGTATTTGATAAAAAATTTTAAATAATTGTATACCAAATAATTAATAGTATTTATAGCTTTTAAATACCTCGATTTTTGAATTACTATTTTATCACTTTTTGAATTTCGCATATCTTCGAGGTCTTAATAAATCAATGAATTTACCTCACGAAAACGATTTCAGTTTTGAGGTTTGATCCAGGAAAATAACCAGTTAATCCTTAAAGCTAATGAACTACAAATTGCGAAAGAAAAACCGATTGATAGATCGAGAAGAGATACTCAATTTTACGGTTTCACTATTCCTATTATGCATTTTTTGCTCCACAACTCTGTATGCTAAAAATGTTAATAATGAAAATTCAGGTTTTTATATCGTTCAACAGGAAATTACGGGCGCCGTTATAGATGAAAATGGCCTGCCGTTACCGGGGGTAAATGTTGTTGAAAAAGGAACACAAAATGGTGCAATGACTGATTTTGATGGTAATTATTATATTATGATATCATCAAAAGATGCGGTGCTGGTGTTTTCCAGTATTGGTTTTGAAACACAGGAAATAGCAGTAGGAGTGCAATCCCAGATAAATTTAAGCATGTCTACCTCGGTAGCTTCTTTAAATGAGGTAGTGGTTATAGGGTATGGCACGACTAAGAAGGCCGATTTAACAGGAGCTGTTTCTTCCGTTTCAGAAAAGGAACTCAATCAGGGAGCAATAACCAACCCATTACAGCAATTAACGGGAAAGGCGGCCGGAGTAAATATCACTCAGACAGGTAGTGAGCCGGGGTCCAGCCCAAGTGTACGTATTAGAGGTATTACTTCCCTTATTGGTGGAAATGATCCTTTGGTAGTGGTAGATGGGATACAGGGAAATATGGATCTTTTAAATCAGGTCCCGCCAAGTGAGATTGCTTCCATTGATATTCTTAAAGATGCCTCGGCAACAGCAATCTATGGTTCAAGGGGGGCACCTGGAGTTATCATAATAACTACCAAGAAAAACAAAAACGGGGATTCAACTTTGGAATATTCGGGTACTACCTCCATAGATTATATTCCGAGTAAACTCGATATGCTAAATGCACAACAATGGTGGGAACAGGCACAGTTAAATAATGTTCCGGCATCTACCAACCATGGTGCAGATACCGACTGGTACGATATTTTGACCCAACGGGGATACACCCAAAACCATACCCTGGCCTTTGGTGGCGGGACAGGTGATTTTAATTATAGAGCCTCAATTTCTGCAATTCTTCAGGAGGGAATTGTTTTAAATTCCGATAATCAAAGATACATTGGACGTATTACCGCAACTCAAAAGGCGCTGGATAATCACCTTTCTTTAACTATGAACCTGAACAGTGGTATTGATCAAACCACCAACAGCGTTCAAAGTATTGGTCGGGCTGCATTTACATCAAACCTGATCTCTAATTCCTATGTGATGCGGCCAACAGATCCGGTTTTTGATACAGCGGGTGACTATTATGTAGATCCAAATGTGTTTCAGTATATTAACCCCTATGCGGTAGCACAGACCGTAACAAATGAACAACAAAATGACAACCTCTTTGGAAGTCTGAACGCAGATCTTAAATTATTCGATGGTCTTTCTGCAGGCTGGTTTGGCAGCTGGCGGAAATCAGATAAAATGGTTGGTTTCTTTTTGCCTTCTGAATCTACTGTAGCCGCAGCAATTGATCAAAATGGCTTTGCCAATATCAGTAATAACCATCAGGATGAAAAGCTGATGAATATGAGCCTTAAGTACAAAAAATCATTAGGGGATCATAATTTCGATGGATTGGCTTTATATGAATGGCAAAAACAAACATACCAGGGTAATTATGCTCAGGCAAGAGGTTTCTTCAATGATATTGCAAGCTATAATGCGCTTCAACTTGGGGATCTTTCTGCTGTACGTCCCGGTGATATTTCCTCCTATAAAAATGACCGAAAACTGGTTTCATTTTTAGGAAGATTAAATTATAACTACAAAGAAAAATATTTGCTAACCCTGAGTTATCGCCGCGATGGCTCTTCGGTTTTTGGTGTAAATAATAAGTGGGGAAATTTCCCTGCCATTGGGGGTGCCTGGAAAATTGATGAAGAGGGATTTCTGAAAGATTCTGAATTGGTTGATCAGTTAAAACTTCGGGCAGGCTATGGCGTTACCGGAAATCAACAAGGCCTTTTTCCGCAAAACTCACTTTCCTTAGTGAGCGGGGCAGGGATTACTTATTTTGGAGGAAGTGAAATCACGAATTTCAATATCACCCAGAATGCCAATGCAGATTTAAGATGGGAGACCAAAAAACAAATAAACGTCGGCTTGGACTTTGGAATGTGGAATTATAGGTTTACCGGATCCATTGACGCATATACCGCGACAACAGATAATTTACTTTTTAATTATACAGTGCCACAACCGCCATTCCCTTATGGCTCTATCGCAGCAAATGTCGGAAGCATCAGAAACCGTGGCCTGGAACTCTCGTTGAGTTACGATATCATTAGAAATGAGGATATGACCCTTACTTTTGGAGGAAATGCTTCGCTACTGGATAATAAGGTGCTTAATTTAAGCGGTAGTATAAATGGTGTTCCTTTAAATACTGACTACGTGCCATGGGGTCCGTCTGCTTTTCTTATTGAAGGAGAACCTATCGGGACCTTCAATATACTGCAACATAACGGAGTAGATGAGAACAAAGAAGAAGTGGTAATAGATCAGGATGGGAATGGAGTAATTGACCAGGGAGTAAGAAGTCCCGATCGGGTTATTGAAGGCTCAGCATTACCTACTTACAATTTCGCACTAAACCCATCTTTCAGATATAAAAACTTTGATATATCAATGGTTTGGAGAGGTTCCGGAGGAAATAAAATTTACAATGGCTTGAGATCCAACTTGAGCTATCTTGAAAATTTAGGTAAATCCAATATCCTTCAAAGCGCCATCCCACTTGATATTTTCACTTCACAATATGGTTCAGATCTGTGGTTGGAAGATGGAGATTTCATCAGGCTTGAAAATGTAAACGCAGGATATAATTTCAAACTAGACACTTTTAAATACATTGAGTCTGTTCGTTTATCCCTTACCGGAAACAATCTTTTATTAATTACCGATTATTCAGGAATTGACCCAGAACTTAACTTAAGCGGCGGCAATGGTGCTGGAGGGGATTATGGTATCTATCCACGGACCAGAAGTGTAGCTATTGGTTTAAATGTAAAATTTAAATAAAATCCTATAAAATCAGCCTTAATCTATTTCAATACAAAGAAATGATTTTTGGCGAATGGGATCTGATCGATGAAAACAAAAAAAATAAACAGATGAAAACTAAAATTATAATTTTACTATCGTTTCTTTTCGCAGGCCTGTTCGGTTGTACCGATGTTGAGGAAAAAGTTTATGATAAATATCCTGCGGAGGAATTTTATGGTTCTTCAGAAGGTGCAAATGTAGCTCTTGCAGGGGTATACTCCAAAGTTGGTGGAAACTGGGATGGCGTGGGATACGCTGGTGCCGATAATGGGTGGTACGATATGATTTCCATGAGTGCGGATGAGCAGGTAATTCCTCATAGAACAACAGGAGACTGGCAGTTGGACTTTGCAAGATTGTATAAGCATGAATGGTTGCCTACAGATCTAATTATCAACAATTCCTGGAACTGGTTATACAATGCTGTTTTCAGTGCAAATCTCGCCGTTGACCAATTGGAAAATTCCAATGCTGAACAGGGAAAAATTGCAGAGGCAAAAGTATTACGGGCTTTTTTCTATTATCTATTAATGGATGCCTATGGGAATGTGCCATTTTACACAGAAAACAACGTAACAATAGATCAGCTTCCACAAATAGACAGGAGTGAACTCTATGAATTCGTGGTGTCCGAACTGGAAGCCAATATTCCGGAATTATCTGCCACCAAGGGTGGGGATTATTATGGAAGATTTAATAAATGGGCTGGCTATGCGTTACTTTCCAAAGTCTATTTGAATGCTGAGGTGTATACCGGAATTGCTCAATGGCAGAAATGTCTTGAAACAATTGAGAAACTTGAACAAGGTGGCTTCTCCTTGCATTCTGGGGCTGCTAGTGATACCAATCCTTTAGGTTTTGATTATTACGAACTTTTCGGGGAGCAGCTTCCTGAAGATGAAACAATCCTGGCAATCTATACAACTGTAAATATTGTTTCCCGAAATATCTTAACCGTAAGAAGTCTAAGTGGGCCACACGCCCAGGAATTATTTGGCTTCAGTGGCTGGAATGGCACTATTGTACCAACCCGTTTTTATGATACTTATGAGGAAAATGACATCAGGAAAGCACAATTTAAAACAGGGGAACAACCTGGAGGTGTAAACTATTCTACCGAGGTGGCTTCGCTGGATAACCCGGGAGCAGCTCCTTTTGCGGGAGTACGCAATATGAAATTTTACCCGGTGCCTCCTATGGATGGAGGTGGAGCTTCCAATGACTTTCCAATATACCGTTATGCGGATATTCTTTTAATGAAAGCGGAATGCCTTGTGAACCTGGGGAATGCAGGAGATGCAAAGCCATTGGTTGATGCTGTAAGGGAAAGGGCAGGTTTGAATCCATTGGCTTCCGGAGCCACCCTGGATGATATTTATTGGGAAAGAGCACATGAATTGAACTGGGAAGGGCACCGCAGGCAGGATATGATTCGTTTCGGAACCTTTTTAGAACCAAATGATTTCAGGGGGGCTTCTCAGCCTTTTAGAAAATTATTTCCAATCCCAACTTCAGCATTAAATGCCAATGCCAATTTGGCACAAAATCCAGGATATTAAAAATTGTGAAAATGAAAAATATATTATACAACATACTTTTTTTCGGGGCAGCCTTACTGACCTTTTCATCCTGTGAAAAGGATGCCGAATTGACTCTACTTCAGGAAGTGAATTTCAACGAGATTCCAGCTGCTTCCCCTGAAATTTTAATTCTATCCCAGGAGGAAGGAGAAGAAGCTGTCGTGACGATTTCATGGGCTGAGGTTATATTTCCTATAGAAGCTCCAGTTAGCTATAAACTCCAGTTCGACCAGGCTAAAGATACCATTGGGGATCAAGCGTGGAACAATGCCATAGTGGTAGAAGCCGGAAGTGATGTTTTAAGTAAGTCCTTTAATGGAAAAGATTTGAATGAGATTGCAAAAGATCTTGGACTGGAAAGTGATACTGAAGGAAATTTACTTGTAAGGGTTCAGGCAACAATGGATCGCACTGTTTTTTCTGATGCAATATCTATAAAGGTTACACCCTACACCACGGTAATTCCAAATATGAAGGTTTACCTTCCTGGAGCCTATCAGGGCTGGGACCCATCTACAGCCGATAGTATTTCTTCCACAGCGACCAGCGGTGTGTTCCAGGGAATTTTATCTCTAATGGATGAAAATAGTCTGGAATTTAAAGTAAGCCTTCAAAAGAACTGGGAGGAGAACTATGGGTCCGACAGGAATGGTAATTTAGTTTGGGACAGTAATACAGGCCTTTCAGTACCGGAGGCTGGCACCTACCAGATCACGATAAACTTAAATACTCTAAAATGGTCAGCAGAACCATATTCTTTTGGAATTATAGGAACTGCGACTCCGGGAGGATGGGATGGTGATACAGATATGTATTATGACTCCGGGGAACAAACTTGGAAATATGTGGGAGAATTACTGCCAGGAGCTCTTAAATTCAGGTTAAACGATGCCTGGAATATCAATTATGGGCCACGAAATAATGATGAAGGGAGTGCCTATTTCGATGATCCCGGAGCACATAACATTGTATTAGCGGGTTTTTATGAGGTAACCTTCAAAATTAACCCTGAAGATGAAACCATGGCATTTTATACCATAGATCCTGTGAGCTGGGGAATTATTGGTGATGCAACAACTGGGGTTTGGGATACAGATACAGATATGACCTACAACAGCGAAGATCGCTATTGGGAAGTCACTGCTGAATTGAAACCCGGGGCAGTTAAATTCAGAAGAAATCACAGCTGGACGATAAATTACGGCCCACGAAATAATGAAGACGGCATTCTTTTCCTCGATGATCCAGGAGCTCATGGAATTGCAGAGGCTGGCACCTATCATATCACTCTTGAAGTAGATCCTGCGAATCCTGAAATGGCAAATTATACAATTGAAAAAAATGAATAAGAACAATATGAAAATTAAAAAAATGAAACTATATCTATCAATTCTGGTATTTGCATTTTCCTCAAGCGGAATGCTATCCTCTTGTGAAACATCAGATAATGGGGAGACCAATCAACCCTCCAGTAAATATGGGCAGTACGGTACTTTTTTTGAAAATGTTCCGGAAAGTGAAAATGTGACTATCTATCAGGTTAATATCAGGGCATTTAGTGAAGAAGGAAACCTTCAGGGGGTCTTGGACCGGATGGATTATATTAAATCTTTGGGGGCAAACGTAATATATCTTATGCCGATATATCCAGTTGGAGAAGAAAGATCTGCCGGCGACTTAGGTTCGCCTTATGCTATAAAAGATTATAAAGCAGTAAATCCTGAGTTCGGAGATCTGGAAGACCTCAGGGCTGTGGTAGATGCTGCTCATCAAAGTGATATGGCAGTTATTCTTGATTTCGTCGCTAATCATACCGCATGGGATAATGCATGGATCACCGAGCATCCGGAATACTATCAGCAGGACGAAAACGGTAATATTATTATTCCTCCTGACACTAACTGGAATGATGTAGCTCAGCTGGATTACAGTAACAAGGATCTTAGAGATGCAATGATAGACGCTATGTCTTATTGGATTTATACTGCCAACATTGATGGCTTTAGAATGGATGCTGCAGATTTCGTGCCCAATAGTTTCTGGGAACAGGCAGTGGATAAATTGGAACAAATTCGAGGAGAGGAAATCCTGATGTTTGCCGAAGGAGGGAAAACCGCACATCTTAAATCAGGATTCGACTATATTTTTAGTTTTGGTCTTTTCGATACGATGAAAGAAGTATTTCTTAACGGGGAGGCTGCAACAGATATACAGAAAGCAAATGTCGAGGCCTATGCCAATGTTTACGATAAATCAAAAAGGGTAGTGAAATATACTTCCAATCATGATGTAAATTTATCTGATGGCACTCCATTAGAATTATTCGGTGGTAAACAGGGTTCTCTTGCCGCATTTGTGATTGCTGCTTATATGAAATCAGTACCAATGATCTATAACGGACAGGAGATTGGTTATGACCAACGAATCGAATTTTTCACACATAATCCAATCGATTGGGGTTCTGCAGATAATGAAATGTTACAGGAATATAAAGATATTATTGCCTTTAGAAATAGTAGTGAAGCCATTAGAAAAGGTGAGCTAACCTCATATAGCAGTGATGATATCGCCGTTTTTAAAATGGCGATAGAAGAAAACAGGGTGTTGGTTTTTTCAAATACAAGGAACCATTCCATAAAATATATTTTGCCTGCTGAATTTCAGGGAACTACCTGGGAAAATGGCATGGATGGTGGTTCGGTTTCCCTTGATACCGAAATAACCTTGGAGCCTTATTCCTATTTTATATTAAAAAATTAGCCTAGAAATGATTCATAAAAAGTTGTATAAAAAATTTCGTTTGTTTTTATTCCTGTTTTTATTTCTGGCTCCGCTGATTCTTGGAGCCCAGGAAATAAAATCTTCCGATAATAATCTAAAACTGAAGTTTTCCTTAAAGGATGGGAAGCCGCAATACCAATTGTCCTATAAAGATGATGCGGTAATAGAACCAGGTTTTTTAGGTTTCGACCTTAAAGGCTTTACTTTGAAAGATGGATTTGAAATAGAAAAAATTGAAAACTCTTCTGTAGATACTACCTGGACTCCTGTTTGGGGAGAAGAAAGCAGTATCCTGAATTCTTATAATGAATTACTGGTGAAACTGGTTCAGAAAGAAAGTAAAAGAAAATTAAATATCCGTTTCCGGCTATTCGATGAAGGTCTTGGTTTTAGATATGAGTTTCCGATCCAACCCCGGCTAAAACATTTTGTAGTTGAAAAAGAACTTACGGAATTTAACTTAACAGGGGATCATAAAGCATTTTGGATTCCTGCCGACTATGACTCGAATGAGTACAGTTATACTACTTCCAATTTAAGCAAAGTAGATGCCTGGGAAGACCCTATAATCTCTTTTGGAGATAATGAGACAAATCGGCCGGATCAATATGGAATAAAAACCCCTTTAATGCTGAAAAGTGAAGATGGGTTATATATAAACATTCATGAAGCGGCTTTAGTCGATTATCCGGTGATGGAGCTACATTTAAACAAGGAAAATTTTCAGTTGGTTTCTGAATTAGCTCCCGGCGCACTGGGAAACAAGGCCTATTTAAGAGCCCCTTTTTCTACGCCCTGGCGCACTGTTATCGTAAGTGATAAAGCCGAAGAAATCCTTGCCTCCAGAATGATCTTGAATCTTAATGAACCCTCTGAGATTAAGGATGAATCCTGGATAAAGCCCATGAAGTATATGGGGGTATGGTGGGAAATGCAGATAGGGAAAAGCAGATGGGATTACACCGATAATCTTGATGAGATTTCCGAAGATGGAAAATTGATTCCGCACAATAATCATGCTGCCGATACTCAAAATGTGAAGCGTTATATCGATTTTGCCTCAGAAAATGGTATTGATGGTTTACTCGTTGAAGGCTGGAATATTGGTTGGGAGGAGTGGCTGTCTGGTCAGGAAGATAATTTTGATTTTGTAACGCCATATCCTGATTTTGATTTGCAGGAGATAACAATCTATGCCAAGGAGAAAAAAGTAACCCTGATAATGCACAATGAAACTGGCGCCAGTGCATCCAATTATGAAAGGCATATGGATACTGCCTTTGCTTTCATGAATAAATTCGGATATCCCGCTGTAAAGACAGGCTATGTAGGAACAATTATTCCAAGAGGAGAGCATCATGACGGGCAGTGGATGGTAAATCATTTTCTGAGATCTATAAAAAAAGCAGCCAGCCATAAGGTGATGATCAACATTCATGAAGCAGTGAGGCCAACAGGATTGCACAGAACCTGGCCAAATTTCGTTTCGAGTGAATCAGGGAGAGGAAATGAATGGAATGCATTTAGCACAGGCAATACTCCTGAGCACGAAACTATTTTACCTTTTACAAGGCTCATTGGAGGACCTATGGATTATACACCCGGCATCTTCAAATTGAGGAATTATGCGCCAGCTGATCCAAAAAGACAAATGCATTCTACCCTGGCAAAACAGCTGGCACTATATGTAACTGTTTATAGTCCAATACAGATGGTAGCAGATCTTCCGGAGAATTATGAAGATCATATGGATGCATTTCAGTTCATCAAAGATGTGGCAGTTGATTGGGACCAAACCTATATTCTGGAGGCTGAACCAGGAGATTTTGTAACTATTGCGAGGAAAGCCAAGGATAGGGAGGAATGGTTCATTGGCGCAGTAACCGATGAAAATGAACGAACTTCGGCTATCAAATTTGGATTCTTACCGAAAAAGAAAAAGTTTTTAGCGACCATTTATGAAGACGGGAAAAATGCGGACTGGAAGGAAAACCCGGAAAGTTATAATATTAGGAGAACCATTGTGGATTCCCGGAGCGATTTGAATCAAAAGCTTGCTCCTGGCGGCGGAGTGGCTATTTCAATCAGGGAGGCTACTAAAGATGAAATTAAGGCTTTTAAAAGAATGTAATGGCTTAGCAATGGCCTTTGTCCCGGCCAATCATAAGATCGTGCACGACATCCCCGATGGGTTTTCGTTGATCTGCCACCCTTGGCCGGTTGCTTTCATTCATTTGTCCTATGACAGCTTGGGTTTTGTCCCTTATTTTTTCCAGGTTGGTCTGCTCTAAACATTTCTGGAGATTCTTTTAGAGCGCTAATTGGGCAGGGACGATCCGCATAGCTTATGCGTTTTTCTACAGTTCCGACGGAGCAATCTAATTCCTCGGGAATTTCCATATTGAATAATTTTCAAACCGGCTGAGCATAAAAACCCTGTTAATATTTAGCGGAAGTTTATTTATTTCATAAAAAATATCCACTGCAAAATCCTGTTATTCCAGGCTGTGGATATTTTGAAGAATTTCAGGGGTGTACCGGGGTGAATTTTAAATCCCTTATATGATACATTTTTTAATTTTCATGGGTGACCGAGCCAAGCCTTGTCGGTTTTAAAACACTTCCCAAAGCCATCACTGTTACCATTTTTTTAAGTAACCATGATCTTTATCCCGGGAGTGAGGGTGTTCTGCTCTCTCTGTGGCAAAGAAGGGGAACAAATTTTATCTCAAGACCTTTTGAGAAAGGGCTTTCCATGCAATACGGAACGTCTCATATGGTGAGTGATGAGATGAAGGAGAATGAACTGAAGGAGTTTACTTTTCTAAAATGTGTAAATATTCCTCGGTTTTATCTGCCTTGTGATTTCTACTTTCAGTTTTATCAGCCTTAAATCTTTGGTAGTTAGTAGCTGCCAGATTGTATTTTCCATATTTTCTCATAATCTTCTTTACATCTTCAACACTCATTAAACCTTCATTATTGTAGCTTAAAAAAATGTATTTAAAATTGGCATTTTTAATTAGGTCTTCAAATTCTAGTTTTACTTTTGAGGTACTGCAGTAATTAGATTTATTGTAATCTCTTAAACCAGTTTTCCCTTTTGGAATAAAATCTTCATATTTAGCAATTGTATTCAACAAATGATAATTTGATCCGTATTGCCTTGCATTGTATGGAGGATCCATATATAAAATATCACCTTCAATAGATTTTATCAATTTATTACTATCTTCATTAAATACTTCGTGTTCATGGGCGTTTAGTGAAAATTCAGCAGGAACCAGAATTAAATCTTTTTGAGCAGTCTTTTTAATAGTTTTTAGATAAGCCCCATACACAGAAGCTGTGTTTGCAACTTTATCAGCACTTTCTAATAAGCTTGCCAATAAAAAATAATACAAGTTATTATCTAATTCATTTTTACCTTTCCAAGATTCAATTTGTGTGCGAATAGCATCAATTTTTTTTCCGTTGTTATCTGAGAAATATTGTCTTCCCGCATTACCTCCTTTACAATAATTATTGAAGATAAAACCTTCTAACGGCTCTATTTTATTGAGTTCATCAATGTATTTAATTCTTTCCTCAATTTGGGTATGATTGCCAATATAGTTTCTATTTAATACAAAACTATAGTATTCAAAATCGTTACTGATGACTTTTTTGACCTCTTGCTTAAAATTTCTTCCTACAATTCCAGTACCTGCAAAAATATCGCAAAAAACTAAATTTGATAAATCCTGTCCAACTACTGAATAAACAGTTTCTTTAATAAAGTTGGAAAGTTTTAATTTTGAGCCTATATAATTCATTAAAATTGCATCTTACTTGTAAATACAAGGATAAAATAAATAGTTAGAAGAATCTAATATTTACTCACGTAACACAAAAATAAAGGGTTCAAAAGGATTTACGCAGCTCTTGTTGTTGATAACTGCCTAAATTCAATATAGGCCTATTATTTTCTTTTAAAATGAACCCTTAATTAGTACCGTGCGTACAAATGAAGATTGTTAGAACCAAAAAACCCTGATAATCAATAGATTAACAGGGTTTAAAGTACTCAGAGCGGGACTTGAAAAGTTAATTTTAATAATTTATCTCATCCTAACAAAAACACTCCCACCTCCTGTAAATACTCGCCCTCACTACGTTTATTACGTAATAAAAGTATGACGGATAGAAACAAAGAGATATAAACTAACTTAATCTGTGCGTACAAATGAGCGTACAATTTTATATCTTTACATTGTTCAAATAATTTAACTATGGCAACTATCTATTTTTTATACAGATCTACCCGGGAAAAGGCACCTTTAACAGTTCGATTACAGGCGTTCGACCTCAACAATATTAAATTTCAGTTTGAAGCAAAAACAGAACTGGAGGTTTCAAAAATCTATTGGAAAAAAACCAGGATCAAAAAACGCAATGTAGATGCTTTTGACAAAAAAGAGAAATCCACAGTTAATGATGAACTTTCTAAAATAGAAACATATTTACTTACCCAATTTAAAGACCAAAAACCAAACCCCACAAATAAGGATTGGTTAAAGGAAACCTTAAACACGTATTACCATCCGGTAATAGAAACAATCCAAAAAAGCGATTTAATAATAGATTGCATACAGGATTTAATTGATAATGCAAACACCCGCGAAAACTCAAAAGGCGGGTTAGGAATATCAAAAAGCCGGATTAATTCATACAAGAACCTGTTGAAAGTTTTCAAACTTTACCAAGGCAAAAAGAAAATTAAGGTTAAAGATGTTGATATTCAATTTGGCAAACATTTTTTAAACTGGCTTATCAATACCGAGAATTATTCAGAGGGTTATTCTAAAAAGAAAATTGACGACCTTAAAACCGTTTGTTTAGATGCTGAAGTTAATGGCATTGAAGCAAACCACCAGTTAAAGAAGGTCAAAGGAGGAAAGACAAGGAATGATTTTATAATTTACCTCTCACCCCAGGAACTTGAAAAGATTGACAAAACAACGGAGCTAACTGAAACCTTAGAGAATGTTAGAAAATGGCTTTTTTTAGGTTGTAATATTGGGCAAAGAGGAGGCGACCTTTTGAACCTCACTAAAAATAATTTTGTAACCCGCAACGGATTAGATATTATAGAACTTAAACAGCAAAAGACAGATAAGAACGTAACTATTCCTGTTTTACCTCCTACCAAAGAAATATTAAAAGAAGGTTTACCCTATAAAATCCCTATCCAATATTTTAACGACCAACTTAAAATCCTTTGCCAATTAGCCAAAATTGATACCCTTACAAAAGGCAGTAAAGTTGTGTTAGTTGATAAGGAGGGCAAAGAGATACCCAAAGACAGTAAAGGAAATTATACTAAAAAGGGGAAAAAAAGGAAAATTACCGGGACTTACCCAAAATATGAACTGATAGCATCACACGTTTGCAGGCGTTCATTTGCTACAAATCAATATGGTAATTTACCAACCCAATTAATTATGCAAATAACGGCACATAGTACAGAAAAAATGTTTTACGGATATATTGGAAAATCTTCAATGGATTACGCACAACAAATAGCCGATTTCTATGATAAACAGGCAATAACGGAGAAAAAAGAATTTTAACTACAGGTAATTATGAATACATTCCTCCAATAAAAAATTAATAATCCTCCCCGGGAAGGTAGTTCCCTTTGCTTAGCAATGTAATGCATAAAATATTTTAAAATGATTCATAAAGTCAAAATTTCGAAAGCCCCTAAAGGATTATTAGAGAATCTACAATATTATAATATCGACACCTCCCCATCGCGTTCTCTTAAAAAAAAAGAAGCGGAAAATTTATTTGAAGAGGCTAAGGATAGGTTTTTTAATTTTAATGAATCTAAATGGCCACTAAAACCCTGTCTGGAATTTATCAATCTCCATAACTTGGCGCCACATGAATTCATTGTCTTTTTTGAACATTTATTTTCAATCTACTTTGAAAACAAGACCACGGGCCAAAAAATTGCATGTGATTTAATAAAAACTCTAAAGACCTCCAAAAAATTTAATTCTTCAGGTATTCGCAACAAAAGAATCCAGTTACAAAAAGATGCAAATGCTAAGGAATTAATAAATGCCTTTAAAGATATAAATTCCAAATTTTTGGAATTTTCACAGGAAGATATGGTTAAATTTATTTTTAAAAACATTAATACAGGATACACCTATAGTACATTAAGAAGAATTTATATGGATAATAATAATTAATCCGCATTTTTTTTAAATTTTTTCTCGGTTTTTTTCTCTCCCACCATATCAAAATATACCAAACCAAACTCAATGAGAAAAATATATTCTTGTATAGTGCATTTAGACATCTTGTAGTGTCTTGTCGTATGTTTTAAAACACGCTTACCTAGTTACTTCATATCTAGATACATCCATTTATCTTTGGTTAAATAAAAAAGGCAAAAGAAGTACCCGAAAGTATATCTAATGCCGTTGTAACCTTGCAATTACAAAAGTACAGAAAATTTCGGGTACGGTTTAGCCAGTAATCTAAATTTATTCGAAATGAAAACTATTCAATTCATTCAGGTAACTCCTGAACAACTACAAGACGCAATTCTACAAGGCGTTAAACTTCAATTAGAAGACCTTAAAAAGGACTTCCAACCCAGAGAACCCCCAGAGTATTTAACCAGGTTAGAGGTTAGTAAAATGCTAAAAGTGGCCATTTCCACGGTTTTCAATTGGGGCAAATCTGGTAAACTAACCAGGCATGCAATTGGCAACCGGATTTATTTTAAGCGTTCAGAAGTGGAACGTGCAATAATTCAACTTTAATCTATTGAATTAGAGCCGCAATAACCACATTTATTCAGAAATTAACCTTGGAAAATATACAAACTTTCCCGGCATATTTTAAAATGATAGCCAACCTAAGAAAATCTCATCATTGTGAAATTTGGCTATGATGTGCGCGTCAGGTTAGCATCTACTGCTTCAAAGACGCGGTTTAAACGCCATAAAAAAGGCTCAACCATTAATTAGATTGCCCAAACACTTAAAATGAAAAACCAAATATCCTTAAAAAATAAATTATGAAAACTATAAAAATTACCAATAAACAAATTCAAAACGCATTAGATAATAGGAATGAAATTGACCCCGATGAAGATAGAGAGTTCATTAATAAGGCGATATTGGGTTATGCTGATAAAGCAATCAAGAAAGTAAGTATAGAAGTTAAAAAAACTTCTCCAAATTTTTCTCAATCTGATTGGGAAAAAGTTTATTCAGAAACAAAAGAAAAATATTTCCCAGTTATCTGGTTTGACATTAAATAATTGGGGGAAGGTCTAGAAATTTCCCTTACACGGTTTAAGAGACTTAATTTACTCAACCATTTTAGGTTGCCTAATTATTTAGAATGAAAAAGAGGGGCGTTCAACCCCCTCTTAATTGTTCAAATGTTCGGGAATTTGGCAACGAACACCCCAACCCATGTAAAATAGGAATTGCGCAGGAACACCTGGAGCAATGATATTATATACACCTTATCAAACAGTACATACTAAGTAATATAACCTTAATAAATAAAACAATGATTAAATTTGAAAACAAAAATTTGGAGAGATACATACAAACTCTTTCCTTGGAAGAACTGGAACTGATTAGCACTGCCAAAATGGAATCTGCAGCACAAGATAACGCGCGCAAATGGTTATTATTAGGTTGCGAAATAGGACAAAGGGCAAGCGACCTGTTAAAACTAACCCCGGAAAATTTAAGGTATAAAGGCAACCGCATTTATTTTGATATTGAGCAACAAAAGACAGGCAATTTTGTAACGGTTGGAATATTTGAACCGCACGTTATTGATATTGTAGCAAATAACTTTCCTTATCCTATCTCACGGCAAAAATTGAATAAACATATTAAGGATGTTTGCCAACTTGCCAAAATTGAAGAAATGGTAAAAGGCAGTAAGTACGATAAAAAGACCGCAGACAAGAAGTTAGGCCTTTATCCAAAATATGATTTGATAACCTCCCACACTTTTCGAAGATCCTTCGCAACAAATTATTATAAAAAGATACCTACTTCAATTTTGATAGGCATAACAGGACATTCTAAAGCAAGTATGTTTTTAGAATACATAAACCAGCGGGAAGATAAAGATGAAAATGCAAACTTATTTATGAAGTTTGGGGAAGACATCCATAAAAACCAGCGGAGTATTTAACCCTATCAGAAATATTCTGGGGAAGACAAAATATGAAAAACCCCAGAAGTAACCGGATTATTTATATCCAACCTCCCCGGAATATTTAAAAATGGTAGCCAACATAAAAAAGATCTCATCATTGTGAAATTTGGCTATGATGCAAGTCAGGTTAACATATACCACTTCAAAAATTTCTATACACGCGATTTAGAAGCCTAATTAGGCTCAACCATTAAGTAAGTTACCCAAATATAAAAAATGAAAAAGAGGGGCGTTCAACCCCCTCTTATTTGTTCAAATGTTCGGGAATACGGCAACGCACACCCATAACTCAAAGATAATAAAAATGATCGACTATGTGAAATTGTTGATTCTAAATATTGATATTGGCCGACTTTTAAAATTAGAAGGTTTAGATTTCAAAAGTGAAGTTTCCGTGACCACAGGGGAACTGTCAAATACAAAAGTTGCGGAATACCTCTTTTGTAAAATCATTGTAAAAAAGAATAATAAGTTCGAAAACGTGGATGGGATGTTTGTAAATCCTCATATTTTATTTGCCGGTAGTATTCACAAAATGTGGAATGAACTTCAAGGAATAAAGGCACCAAACTATAAAGAAGTTAAAATTTACAAGGGATTTAATGGCAATCAGTTTAATATAAATAATATTTTTGAGGTTAGAAAACATTTAGAAAATTTATTCGGCTGTGATTCTGGCCATATGATATTTCAAAATGTAGAGTTGGGGGTAAATACAACCCCCTTATTTAATCCAAAACTTTTTTTGAAAGGGCTGCTTTATCACAAAAATATATCTTTTGAATATAGCCACTCTGGAAATTATGCCCAGGCAATACACAATTATTTTATTTTTAAAATTTACAATAAGTCTCATCAGTATAAAATGCAATTTCCTGTTTTGAGGATTGAGCTCAAAATAACCAAGATGGAAGAATTGAAAGGCTATGGAATAGTATCATTTGCGGATATTTCTATGGAGACACTTAATAAAGCCAAATTATTAATTTCAAAAAGGTTTGAGGAAGTTATGCATTATGATTATACAATTAAAAAAAATGGACTTTCAAAGAAAAATTTACAAAAACTCCAAGAGTATTCAAACCCTCGGTACTGGATAGAAGATTTAAAACCAATTCACAGGGACAGACATAAAAAAATATTAAAAAAAATAACGTTGAGATATTCTGATAATATATTTTTAGAAATAGAAAAAAATATTATTGAAAAGTGTGTAATGATTAACCAACCTACTCCAGAGGGTAATTGTGTAATGTTTAACCATTCAGGTATAGGGGTAACTATTACACCATTATCACAGCAAAAGATAACATATTCAATCACAAACTGATAAGCTAAAACCTTTGCAGATTTCTACCATCTTTATGTGTAGCCGTTACTAACTATGGAATCTTCCCAGGAATGATTGTAATATCGAAACATTATAAATCCTCAATATAATAGATGGAAAAACAGAATGGTCTTAACCATCAATAAAAAAACCTAAAACTTTTCAATGGATCTGTAAAATATGAACCCCATACCATCAAATATTTCGGTTTTGCAGGAGGGAAGGCTGGCTCCGCAAACATATTACCGACTTACGCCTAAAACCACAGAGCAATTTTATTTTTTTCCCTATTTGGAATCTTCACCCCTTTTATTTCAATCAGGTTTTTGGAACCCTACTTTTTGCTCCGGGCTTTGCGTCTTTCTATCGCTTCTTTCAAAATTTGCAGGCGTCTTGCGCTGTTCTTTAGCTGCCCGGGTGTCAGTTGATCAGGAATATCATCATCCCTTGTGTCTTTTTTTTTTCATAGCCTGTGCTGTATGGTTATTTGAATTATGTACCAATTGTTGTGTTTTCAGAGATAGTTCAGCAGAGGTCTTTATTTTGCTTCCGCTCCTCCGCTACCTTTTCCATGTTTAAAGACATTCGGATAAAAAAGGTCTCCAGTTCTAATTATTTAAAAATGCTGATCTGTCATTAATAAAGTAATATTTACCGGTGTAGGAGTAATTATTCAAAATGATTTAATACAATTATACCAAAAACAGATACAATGATTAGCTTAATTTTTTCGTACTAATTCATATTTTTTAGGAGGGATGGTTAGATCCTATATGTATAAATAAAGATGAGGTATGGACATTGTGGTAAAAAAAAGGTTAGAACAACTCCTCAACCAAATAGATTTAAATCTCGATCAAATTAAATAGTATACCTAAAAAAGTTCTTTTTCCAAATCCAGACTTTTCCTCATAGGTACCATATTCATCAATCAGACCACTCGTTCTCCTAATTTTTTGTACGGCTGCATATTCCACTCTGTAAACTGCAAAGATCAAAAATTCGTGAGTTTTCCTGTAATTAACTTTATGGACCCGACTTATATTGTAATCATCAGATGCTATTTCAATAGCGGATAATCCATTTTTTTTTACATCCTCTAAATTTGGTTTTGTTAAAACCAATACAAAAAATGTAATCAAGGCTATAATTATTGGTTTTTTCATAAGAAAAGAATTTTAAGGAAAATAAGAACCTAAGATAGAAATACTTTAGATGTTCTAACCTATAATTCAGAAATAAGGAGAAACTGCAGTAAATCAGGATTGAGCATGAATCGCATTTGACTTGTTACCAGATTAAAGGTTTCTGTGCAAAAAGAAAATATTTTGTCCTTGCGACATCCCCCATAACCTTACAGTTTGACAACGGCTGATTCTGGTATCTTTGTAGCCTGGCAACCCTACTCCTAACGGTCCGGCAATTAGCCCTGATCGCTCAAAACGATTTTCCTGCACAAGACCATCTATTTGGAATTAGAGCTTTCTAATGCGCTATATGACGGCCTATTATAAATAATTCTCAACCTTTTTTCATTTCATATTAGTAGTAAAGTTGTACGCTAAATACCACAATAGCAATTTAAAGGATTCTGCCTTAGTTGTTACTTTCGAAATAACGCGGCAAACCCCGTAAACACTCATTCTAAAAATAAACAACTATGCTGTTTGTATATGTGAGCGAGTTTGTTATATGGCCCTGCTAATTTTAATTATTGTGTACAGGTAATAGCTTTTACTGGAATATCTGGATTTTATTTTTCTCCTGTCAATTTTTGTATCTCTTCTTTTACATCTGAATGAAGAATGGATAAAAGTCCAGAATGTTTTTAGCTTCCTAATCCACAAAATATATAACAAAGAATAACGATAAGTTTAAATATCAAGTCTGAAATTGTTCTAAGCGTGTTTCAGAGCTTTATACAGACATTTACACTACAGAGTTTACAGATAATTTTGCCCGCTTAAATGCAGTTTTAAAGGAGTTCGTGGTTAAAGATCACATTGAAAGACCAATTTCTAAATATTAAAATGATTGATCTTAATAGAAATACTTTACCTCTATATAAAAGATTAGATGATAAATATAAGGCAATTTATAAATAGATCCATTTAACAAAATAATTTAAACCAGCCCAGATATTTTCAATTAAAACATAACCGAATGCCGCTAAACTGAACAAAAGTAGAATTGATATAACTACTCTTATTTTGTAATGTGAAGATGCAAATCTCCCGAAAATCTCCTTTTCAGCAATTGAAGTCAAATTCTCTGATATGTTATCATTTTTTATAATTGGCATCCCTAAAGAATAGGTTTTATCTTCAAAGTTAAATTTAAGCACGGTCTGCTTATTTTCTACCATAGGTTTTATTTCTTTTATTGAATAAAAGTTTTCTTCCTTGATATACTGCTTTTTGGAAAGTCTTTCTATAAACTTTGAAATTTCACTTTTTGATTTTATTACTTCCGCAGCTTCCCAAACTACCCACCTCGGGGAATGGTTATGGTCTAAATATTTATTAAAGTTTGGATATTTAATTATAAAGTTTGGGCAAAAGATTTTGTATAAAATAAATGCAATAACAAAAAATAAAGATGACAACCATAATAGCTGCCAATGAAAAGGAAGGGCTAACGTAAAAACCATTTCAAAATTTTCAGAAGTACGGATTGGAACTTCATAAGGAATTTTACTCAACAGCTTTGCAAAAACAGGAACAATAGCAAACCATGTTATTAAATAACGAAAAACAGCTAAGTGAAAAAAATCCTTATACCACTGCCAGTGAGTTTTACTATTTTTGGCATATTTCTGTATCCAGTTCATTTTTTAAATCTATTATTTTGTTATCCCACTCAAAAATACGAAATCCATTGTCATCACGTTCATGGGTGCTTTTAATTCCATAAAATTTTGAAGGATTAAATGGAGAAATTAAATTTTCCCATCTATTATGAATGTAATCCTCCACACTATTAAATTTATCATTTTTTGATAATCTAGACTTAGAATTTAGATGTTTATCTATAGAGCCACTCGGTCTCCATTCTTCTGAAATAAGATTAAATTTAATTCTATTTCCTTGTGATTTTTTTATTGCATAGCTAATCTGAAATTTATTAAAGTTTTCAAACCCATCAAATTGATCAACCCCACTACAACAACAATCATTATCTGACAAATATTGAATTTCATTATCAGCAGATCCAAAAGTAATATTATTAGAGGCACATTCTTTTTTAACTTTTAAAGCATTTTTTATTTTAATCTCTGGAGGTAAGATTAGCTCTCTTCCGTCATTCGTAGAGCCATTTTTTAAATAATAGTCTCTAATATCATAATTTAATTTAGCTGATAATTTTTTCCATAAAGGGTTATTCTTTTCAAGAGGTAATTTCAAATGTTCAAAGCCAATATGTTTTATGCCAATATTATTAAATGAACTTACAAATTCTGCCGGCTCTTCACTAAACCCTGGAATAAATGGTTGCCACCTAACACTTGTTTTTATTCCATATTTGGAAAGAATTTCAATAGCACGCATTATTTTGCTTGGAGCATATGCAGATGGTTCAACTATATCACTCAATTTATCTTGAGTAGTTGAGAATGAAAATTGAACAAGTATATTAGGATTGCTTTTTAATAAATTAACATATTCATCATCTGCAACAATAATTGATTTTGTACTGATAACTACGGGGTATTCGATTGAGCATAGATATTTCAATACAACATAAGAAACTTTTTTATTTTTTTCAATCGGTTGGAATGGATCGCTCATACCCCCAAAGTGCAATGGAGACCTGTTTCTAATTAATTCTGAAATTATTCCTGTAGATGTTAAAGGGTGTTTAAAAGCGTTTTTGAATCTATTTATAATTTGTGTAGGGTCTGCTATACGAATTCGATTAGACAACAAATTACCTCCTCTCAATCTTGCAAAACAATAATTACAGCTCAAAGCGCATCCTGCATAAGTATCTAATCTAAACGGTAAACCACAAAAGCTAAACTGACTTGTAAGACCTAATGTATTTTTATAAGTTTCTTTCATTAATTCGTTTAATATTTGCCGGTAACCTTGTTGGCGGTAGCCTTTATTGCTTTTTCATCCAAGGAACTAATTCCTCTGATTTACTTCTAATAATTTCACTTGAAGTTCTGTTATAATACTTGCCATTAAAACTTAAAATTTTTAGTATCGATAATTCAATATACCATAAGGATAATTGAAGTGCTTCATACTTGGCTAAAAAATGTATGGAAATCAATTTTTTCCTCTTTTCTTGTTGCGAGTGCACAATAGCATTTCTAATTTGAACTATTGCCTCTGGAGCATCATTTACTTGCTTTTCATTATTCAGAAATTTCTGTAAATTTTCATAACTGTCAGGAACATCGTTTACAATATCTAAATGTGATATTATTAATCGAATTTTATTAGATGCGCTTATTGATTCTGAATCTTTTCCTTGAATTAATCTCTTGTTTTCAATAATCCACCAATTGTAAATTAATTCAAGCGCGGTTTGAGCCATAATTATTGATCCTTCTACAAAACCAGAATTATTATTAGCTTCTACATACCAATGAATTGCGGTAGCTAAAAAATCTCTATGATTTTCGTCCTTCCATAAGTCATTATAATTTTTCCAAAGAGAATCGAATGTATTTATTGAATTTAAAGTTGGCCAAGTAGTAATACTATTTTTATACGCATCTACATAATAACTTGTATAATCGCACCATTTCGTTTCATTTTCATAAATACCATTTATCATTAATGCCGAAGTTCTTCTACCATTTATAAATGTTAGAAAGGTATTTAATTGATGAATAATTTTTTGAGAGTCTAAG
>JBGSWA010000329.1:0-7794 GCA_041752645.1 Gillisia sp.
ATTGTAAGGTTACCCCATCCAATGGAAGAATGATTAGTGTTACTGCTGATGCTACCCATTTTGTGAATTGTACTGGTAAAATAACCTTAACAAACAATTTGTTTGAAAATCAAAAAGACGATGCTACAAATATTCATGGGATTTACGTTCAGGTTATTGAAAAAAGTGCAGATGATAAAGTTATTGTGCAGCTAAAACATCAACAGCAACATGGATTCGATTTTATAAAACCAGGCATGGAATTGGAACTGGTTCGCGGTAAGAGTATGATTACCTATGATACTGCAATTGTTAAGCATGTAAACAGAATTAACAAGGAAGTTACCGAAGTGACTTTTGATAAAAATTTGCCGGCTAATCTTGAGATTGGGGATGCTATCGCAGAAATCCGTGATTACCCTGAAATTCTGATAGCCAATAATATTGTTCGTAATAACCGTGCCAGGGGGATGTTATTAAACTCTCGTGGAAAAACTGTGGTTGAAAACAATACTTTTCATTCTCCGGGTGCCGCCATTTTATTCGAAGGAGATTCATTCTTCTGGTTCGAACAGGGTGGAGTTCGTGATTGTGTGATTCGCAATAACACCTTTGATAACTGCCTTTATGGAGTATGGGGTAATGCAATTATTGATGTAAAAGCCGGTGTTCTGGAAGATAAAGAAACCAGCCGTTATAATCGCAACATATTGATTGAGAATAATCTATTCCGAATGTATGATGATTTAACTCTGCTTAATGCCTATTGTGTGGACGGCCTAATCTGGCGAAACAATACCGTTGAAAAAACCGAAGCTTATCCTAAAAGCGAAAAGTCATTCAAGCCATTTGTGATCAATTATTGCGATAACGAACAAATTGATAATTTAAAATATGAACAAAACTAAAAAAACCGGCTCAAAAAAATCAATTTGGATTTTTAAGTTAAATATATTAACCTAGATTACCAAAGAAGAAAAGAATTCTTATTATTATATGGATGTTTATTTCATCCGGAATTTTTTTACAGGCTGATTTCCGTATGATTATTGAATCAGCCCTTGAAAAGGGCGAAAAGAACATCAGTATCCCGACGCGTACCTACACTCTGAAGTCTGAGGACTTCAAATCTGCAACACTTAAAGATCTATAAATGAATAGCTTAAAGATTTTAAAGAGATGAAAAAAGTATTGATAATAGTGTTTCTATATTTATTTTTTCAACTTTCGGCTTTCGCTCAAGTGCATATAAACATAGCCGACTTTGGGTCAGTCCCATACGATGGAAAAAATACGGTAATCGCTGTTCGTGAAGCGTTGAAGGCATGTTCTGATAAGGATTCAAGCGTGTTGGTTTTTCCTAAGGGGAGGTATGACTTTTGGCCCAATTTTACTATAGATCAGGCAACGATTGGCCTTGAACTTGAAAACATGAAAAACCTCACAATTGATGGGAGTGGCTCAGAATTTATTTTTCATGGCAAAATGCAGGTTGCAAAACTGGAGGGTTGCACGAATGTAGTTCTCCAAAATTTTAGTGTTGACTGGGAGCATCCTTTTATCGCACAATGTCAATATATTCTGGCAACGGATGAATATATTGACGTTAAAATTGACCCTCAAGTATATGTAATTGAAAATGGCCTGTTTTATTTAATTGGAGAAGGATGGAAATCAAGGCCAACAGGATACTTTACCTTGTTTGATAAAGACAAGAAAGAAGTTTTATACAAAACCCGCGATGGGCTTAATAAAGAAGTGTTTCTGGGACGGGCAGAAGAATTGGAGCCAGGGATTGTGCGCTTTTATGGAAAACCACAAATAAAGCCCGAAGCAGGAACCTATCAAGTACTTTATGCCGGAACATATATTGCCACAGGAATACAAATTACGGAAAGTAAGGATGTTTACCTAAAGGACATAAAAATTTACCATGCGCTTAGCAACGGCGTGTTAGGATTCAGAACCGAAAATATTACCATGGACAATGTGAATATGGCGGTCAATGAAATAAAGGGCAGGGTATTTAGCACAGTGGCGGATGGTTCTCATTTTAGAAATTGTAAGGGATTGATTAAAATAATAAACTGCAAACATACTGGGCTGGGAGACGACTTCGTGAATGTTCGTGGTGTCAATTCATTGATTACAAAGGTTGAGAATAAATATACAGTAATTACCGGTGGTAAGTACTCGGAAGTTGGTAAAGCTGGAGATGAGGTCTGGTTTATCAATCAGAAAACGTTCCAGAGAGGTGAAGTGAGAATAATTAAAGCGATTGAAAGGGTTGCGTCTCCAGAGGCCAAAGGGCGTCGTTCTGCATCCAGGATAACGTTTACACAATCAATCCCGGAAAGCTCCCAGGTTGGCGACATTATAGAAAATAAAACATGGAACCCCAGAGTTGAAATACGAAATTGTGAAATACTGAAGAAAAATCGGGCCCGGGGTATTTTAGTGACAACGCCTGAGAAAGTTGTAATTGAAAACAATTACTTCAGGACTGCAGGTACGGCCATCCTAATTGAAGGAGATGTGAACTATTGGTTTGAATCAGGGGCAATGAAGGATGTTACCATTCGAAATAATATTTTTGAGGATTGCCTGAGTTCTGGCGGAGCTACCGGTAAAAGTTCGGAATGGGGTGAAGCAATAATTTCAATTACTCCCTCTCACCACCCTCAAAATGAAAAAACTGAACCTTATCATAAGAACATAAAAATCGAAAATAATATTTTCAAAACCTTTGATGTGCCATTGGTGCATGCCAGATCAGTTCGGGGACTTTATTTCAATAATAACGAAATTATCAAAACCTACACCTATAAGCCGTTTGCCTGGCAAAAGGCATCATTTCTTTTAGATGGATGCCGTGAGGTAATAATTAGCAATAACAAGATTGACAAGAACTATTCGACTCGACTTGTAGAAATTGAACACATGAAGAAAACGGATGTGAAAGTCGATGAAAATTCAAAATTCTCAATTCAGTACTTTGATAATTTACCATGAAAACCATCTGTTAAAACCATCAGGGGGAAGGTATTAAGGATTAAATTAAACCAAGAAAAAAATAAAAATGTAGAAAATTAGTTTTGTATTCGTACTTCTTACCATAATTGCAACCTCTTATGGTCAAAAACCGGATGGCCTTGTCTTAACTCCACCTATGGGTTGGAATAGCTGAAACTTTTGTATACAATATACTGCACTATACCCGTTGTGCATTTTGATTTAAAATGCACAACGAGTTAATATTCATTTTTTATTTCTTCTGCTTTCACCTTATTTTTGAAATCTTTACTGATTTTTACTTTTTTAATTTTTAGTGTTTCAACTTGCTTAATATCTAAAACATATTCATCGGGATATAATGGAGGAAAAGTTTTAGAATTATTTATGGTGTTATTTGTAAACTCCAAATAGGTTACACCTCTCGCTTTTAATATGGAAGGTTCAAAATTATTAAACACATTGTTTCTAATAATTATGCTTCCAAGCATACGGCCTTTACCATTAAATTTACCACCTATAGAAATGACAGGTTCGTTTGCCCCTCCATAAGAGCAATCACCAAAAGTATTGCCTTCAATTAGCATATCTTGTGAACCACCAGACTCATACCACCAGGTGTTAATACTGCCACTTATAATTAATGCGGGCATCATATTACTAAAGTAATTGTTTCTTATAATTGTTTTCTTTGGTGATTTTAATAAAAGTGCCCTGGCACGATTATCTGCAAACTGACTGTTTGTTATGGTTACTTCTGGATACCAATCTACATTTTCAACCACATAACCCTTATTTAGTTTATTAGTAATACTTTCATTAAGCGTAATGATATAGTAGTCCTTATTCAACTTATTAAATGATTTTACAACGGATTTGAATGCCACTTCTGAAGAGTCTTTAGTATTTACAAATCCAATAGTATCTCCTGCTTCTGCAAATTCAAATCCGGCTTGTTGAAAGTGTCCAATCCTTACCCCAATTTTATCTGGGCCTATTATATCTTCAACCAAAACAAAGGCTCCATGAATATTTATAGCATCATCTAATTGATGTCTGAAATTACAGTTGTTAACTACTACCTTACCTCTACATCCAGCAAAATGAGCAGCATCTGCAGTTGTTGATACCATTAGTTGCTTGTCTGGATTAGCAATAACATTCACACTATCTAAGGTAATATCGCTACTTCGTTCACCAAGAATCCCCATACCTCCAGCATAATGTATAGTAATATTGTGAAGTTTAACATTACTACTTTTGTTTATATAAAATGCGTTTGCGATTCTTTCTTTTCCAAAACGACCTTTGCTTATCATAACCATTCCTACTGGAGGAAGTGGTTTTTTGCTTCCATAGATTCTTACTAACCCAGGCTTAATTTCTTTTGCTTTGATTATATATTCTTGGTCTTGAGCTTCATATTCAGGAGATCTAAAATCTACGTAGTTTGGAAAATCGAAATTGTCTTTGTTTCGTATTTCAATATTCTCAGTAATTTTTAACGGGGTGTATTTGGTAGTATTATATGCTATCGCTTTCCGTTTAGGATCATATAATATAGCATGGGCTAAATCATGTTCAAAGCCTTCTTTAATAAAAAAGAGTTGTTCATTTCTAATAGTGTATGGTATATTATCAGCTATTCTTATATCAAACGTATGGTTGATAGTGTCATTGGCTACAATCATACTTTCACTATGTATAGGTATATGCCAGTCGATTGTTAAGCCAGAAATATCAATATTTTTCGAGTTTTCAATATTAAATGGCATCATAATCCCATGAAAAATAAACTTAGAGTCATTCGCTTCAATTGTAAGGCCATCGAAGTTATTTACAGGAAAAGCAATTCGCCGTAATGTATTATCGTGGTTTGTTATGAAAGTATACTTTTCATAAGCCTTTTCGGGATAGAAATGATACGTCCCCTTTTCTACAATTACCTTGCTATCTTTGTATTTAGAGGCATCTTGTAGCATGGTAATTACTGAAAGTGTGGCATCTTTTTCACCTTCTTTAAGATAGTCACTTAGTCTAAACTCTTGAGCGAATAAAGACTGTGCAATTATTGTAACCAATAATAATAGCAGCAAATTGATTCTTTTTGTGATCATGTGTAATAGGATTTTAAAATATTAAAGCTCCTTTTTGTTTCTAATAGAATAGCTATTTGGGTTTATTAAGAATATAGATTGCTTCTGCGAATTTTATACCAAGGTCAATGTATCCCTTACTGTTGTAATGATAGGGGTCAGAGTACTTATAATTTTTAGTATCTCTTACAATAGCGGCTTTTTTTCATTTCTTACATAATCTTCTTGCGCATATTGTACCAATTCACCATATTTCCAGGTTTTTCCATTGTTGTCTATTCCTGAATCAGAAATTTTACCTATAACTATTGGAATATCATCATCGCGAAAAGTAGCACGTATCAGGTCCATAAGTCTCTTGAGGTTTGAATAATACCTTTTGGCAATGGCTTCTGTGAGCACTGCATCACTTTCCCCCTGCATCCAGATGATGCCACTTGGCACTAATACATCCTCAATCCCATTTCCATCAATATCTCGTAAACTTAAGGCTCCATTAACTGTCGTCAAAAAGTGATCGAATTGATTAATGCCATTGGTACCTTGAAAATCAAATTCCCATGAACCAAAGTTGCGTGCTGCA
This sequence comes from Gillisia sp., assembly GCA_041752645.1. Classification (GTDB taxonomy): domain Bacteria; phylum Bacteroidota; class Bacteroidia; order Flavobacteriales; family Flavobacteriaceae; genus Gillisia. The sequence goes on from JBGSWA010000329.1 coordinate 5,671, forward strand.
AGGCTATCAATTGAAGAACCTCCTTTGGCATATTTTATAATGGCAATTTTCTGGTCTGGATATAACTCCTGTATTTTTTTACCGAAAGACAGCTCAGCTCCAAACTTATGAGAGCGTTTGTTTTGCAAACCATCTGAAGTGAATCCTGCTCCATTACCCGGCTTTAAATTATCCCATTTCCCTAATCCGCCTTTCGGATTCTCATCTCCAGTTGGGTGTCCGTGAAATATCCATACTTGTTCGTTTGTGGCATTGAGGGAGTCAGGTAAATCTGCGTTAAGTCCTTGTCCTTCCATGTTTGATTGGCCACCGAGAAAGAAGAGCCGAAACACTTCTTTTTCTGGAGTTTGGCTTTGAACAATTGATGAGCAAACCATCATTATAATGCACGATATTAATTTAAGTTGCATATCTTATTTTTCTTAGTAGTTTAATTGCTATAGCCGTTTTATTAATTTGAGAAATAACGGGTAGCATTCCTAAAAAGGACATAATTAATGATTTTAAAAAAGTCGGTCTATGTTCAATATAATTAATTATTTTTTTTGGTGATTAAGTTATATATGCTCTGATGCTTCAGAATCTTAAATAAACTCTTATGAATATTTTTTTTCTATCATAGGTCGAATTGTTAACTCATCAATTGAAGTATTTTCATCATATAACATCATAGATAATATAGCATCTGCCACACTATTCGAATTTAAATATTTTGGGCGGGATTCCTTTCTGAAAGGTGTATCAACACCTCCTGGATAAATTGAACAAACTTTTTTATTTTGTTCTCTAACCTCTTTTCGAATTACTTTTGTTAATGCATCAAACCCTGCTTTGGAAGCTGTATATGCACCTATTCCTTCATTTGAAAAATTACTTACCGTAGACAGCACATTAATAAATAATCCATGTTTATCTGAAGGCATAAATTTTAAAACTTCCCTCATAAAAACAAAAGGAGCTATCAAATTGACTTTTAACATCCACTCCAGGTCTTCTGTTTTTAGTTCAGAAATTAGTGCCCTTGAAGAGTTTGCTCCGGCACAATTTACTAGTATATCCAATTCTCCGAAATAGTTTGACACTTCTTTTACAAAACAAATAATGTCACTTTCCATTGTCGCATCAAAGCATTTATAGTAAAAATTATTTTGTTCGCTCTTAATTTCTGACACTAATTGATTTGCTTTATTTTCATTTCTACCACAAAAGGCAACATTTGCTCCTAAATCAATTAATTTCAAAGTAAGGCTTTTACCTATTCCTGAAGTAGCCCCAGTCACAATAATATTTTTACCTTTTAATTTGTGTGTTGTCATCTTTAATTTTTTTATTCAATATATTTATTAAAAACGCCTGCTAACTAAAGTTTATTAATATTTATATATTGGAATAAAACACATTAACTTTAAGATCACATGTTTTTAAGCTTAATTCTTAGTGTCTTACGAACTTATCAAAAACATGTATTACTTGGTAATACAGTCCCTTGTCTGTTACTTATTAAATCAGAAAATTTTAAAGTACTAATTGCTTGAAATTAAATTTAATTTTCCGATTTTTAATCCTTGACCAGAAACTGTTAATTCAATAGGCCCCAACTCATTAGTTGACTGAACTAAGACTACTAATTTTCCGCTAAAAAGTTTCATGGTTGGTAAATTGAACATCTCTAAAGACGTGGCATCACCATTACAAGCAGCTCTATAAGTTCCTGCCCCCTTTACCTTGAATTTTAGTTGATTTGTTGCCGTCGGGCAAGTAATACCATTTTTATCAACTACTGATACGGTTACATAAGATAGGTCTTTTCCATCTGCAAGTATTACTTTTCTATCTGGACTTAATACTATTTTATAAGGTTTTCCTGCTGTATGTATTTCCTTTTCTGCAATTGCCAGTCCTTCGTCATCAAAGGCTACTACTTTTAATGTTCCTGGTTCGTATTTAACATCCATCCACATCAAACGATATCTGTTTTGTGGAGAAGAATTGTTCTTTTTTTGAATTCCCATACTTTTTCCATTTATAAAAAGCTCAGCACTTTTGTAATTGGTATATACAAAAACAGGAGTTGTCTCACCTTCTCTTCCTTCCCAGTTCCAATGTGGCAAAATATGTAAAGTC
>JBGSWA010000330.1:0-27193 GCA_041752645.1 Gillisia sp.
AACGGATTCTAGAAGTTTGCTGTCGTTTTCCAGGCATGAATATTTTAGGAGGATTGCTTGTAATATGATCGGGAAATGGGTAGAGCGCGGCCATTTGCCCAAGGACGATGGATTATTGACAGAATTAATAAAGAATATATCCTATACTAATAGTAAAAATTTGATTTTAGATGGAGCATAAACATACACTTGGAAAGGTAGCGGTAGTTTCCGGCGCCGGAGGAACACTTTGTTCTGAAATGGCTAAGGAATTGGCAAAACAAGGCTATAAAGTGGCGTTGTTGGGCCGTAGTTTGGACAAACTAATGCGAGTTGAGGAAGAGATAAAATCTAATGGGGGGACAGCAATATCTGTGAGTACCGATGTTTCTGACGAAGTGTCGGTTAAAAAGGCACATGCTATTATCCTTAAGGAATTGGGCCCATGTTCTGTACTGATCAATGGTGCGGGAGGCAACCAGATGGAAGCCTTGACCAATATTACGGAATATGATGAAAGGGAACTGGAGGATACCGATGGGATAAAGGGTTTCTTTAATCTAAGTATGGACGTATTTAAGTCTGTGATCAATGTAAATACCATGGGCACTGTAATTCCCTCATTTATTTTTGGCCGGGACATGGCCGGGCAAAAAAATGGTTCCATTATCAATATCGCCTCCATGAATAGTTTTCGTCCCTTGTCCAAAGTAGGGGCTTATGGAATGGCGAAGGCTGGGATTGCCAATTTTACGCAATGGCTGGCAGCCTATTTGGCCCCGGCCGGTGTTCGGGTAAATGCTATAGCTCCTGGTTTCTTTTTAAACGATAGAAGTAGAAAAATTATGTATAATGAAGATGGTTCCCAAACGGCCAGGGCGGAGAATGTATTGAGCCATACCCCGATGAGACGTTTTGGGGAGGCATCGGAATTGATCGGGTGTATGAACTGGCTTATCGATGAAAAAGGGGCCGGTTTTGTCACGGGGATCGTTATTCCAGTGGATGGTGGTTTTTTATCCAGTTCTGGAGTGTAAAAATATTTTAATAAAAATAAAGATTGTCTGTGATAACAACTGAAATGTCCACTCCTTTTGAAGGAGGTATGCCCAAAGGGTTGGGAGGATATTTATTAATTGTCAATCCCATCCGCTGAAAAAAAATTTCTTTGGGCCTAAGGAAATCAAAAATCAACTTTAGGTGTTCACAGATTTTGATAGTTGATAAAAGGCAAATTACATTAATTAATAGAAAAAGGAATATGAGCTCGTTGAAAAAAATACCAATTGCCATTTTTACATGCCTACTATTTCTTACTTCTTGTGGGCAATCCAAAGAAGAAGATTCCTTTCAAATAATAGGAAAAGTGCAGCCCAGAAGTACGGATGAAATAGGATCTTCCAATTGGATAATAGGTTGTGAAACCTTGGATAGGGATTATGCGGATTATGATTCCTATAAGGAATATTTGGTGCCGTTGGGCATCAAACGTCTCAGGATTCAATCGGGTTGGGCCAAAACTGAAAAAGAAAAGGGGAAATACGAATGGGCCTGGTTGGACCATATTGTAAATGACGCGGTAGAAAGGGGACTGCAACCATGGCTCCAATTGTCTTATGGGAATACCATTTATAAAGGAGGCGGAGGAATAAATCTAGCAGGAGGGGTACCCACTTCCGAAGTAGCATTGCATGCTTGGGACAATTGGGTGGCGGCAATGGTAACTAGGTATAAGGATAAGGTAGTGGAATGGGAAATTTGGAACGAACCCAATTTTGGGGATAATGAGATGAATACGGCCGAAATTACCGCTAGTCTCAATATTAGGACTATAGATATAATTAAAAAAATACAGCCCGAGGCTCGTGTTTCCGGTTTGGCCTTGGGCCATATTGACCTTGATTTTGCAAATACCTTTTTTAAGATCCTCGCCGAGAAAGGAAAGCTAAAATTGTTCGATAATATGGTCTATCATGACTATGTATATAATCCTGATTCCAATTATGCCAAGGTGCAAAAACTGCGGGAGATCTTGGATAAATACGACCCCAATATGGCTTTGCGGCAAGGGGAAAATGGTGCCCCATCTATGAAAGGGGAGGGCAGGGGCGCAATCGGAAATCACGATTGGTCCGAATTATCCCAGTCCAAATGGGACACACGCCGCATGCTGGGCGATCTGGGCCACGATATCCAATCCAGTGTTTTTACCATTATCGATATTGCATATACAGCCGGTCCGATAACCAAATTGAATGTAAAAGGGCTAATCGAATCGGATTCCACCAAACGGGCCATTCGGCCAAAGATGGCCTACTATGCAGTTCAAAATGTAGCTTCCATATTTGATAATAGCTTGGAACGCATCAAAAATTTGAAGGAGGTAAAAGATACTTCCGTTGAGGTAGTAGATGGGAATGTTATTGCCTATACCAAAAGTACGGCAAGCCCTTTATCGGTCTTTGGTTACAAAAACAAAAATAATGGTAAGTCCATTTATACCATCTGGACTAACGGAAACATCCCAAATAATTCCACGGAAATGGAAAAAGTGGACTTTACTTTTATGAACGCAAATTTTGAGCAGCCTGTTTATGTAAATATCATAACAGGGGAAACACATAAAATTTCAGCATCCCAATGGTCAAAATCGGGGAATAGCGATGTTTTTAAAAATATTCCGATTTATGATGGCCCTATTGCCATTGCGGACAAAAGTTTGATCAAAATAAATTATCACAAACCTTTATAATAAATACATTATGAGCATAGAAAATTATAAAAAGGAAGTAGGAATGATGAACCTCGAAAAATTGATCGAGGTAAGGGAAAGCATATCAAAAAAGGAATTCCCCATTCCAGACAAGGAACTGCTGAAGAGATATGAGCAGATATATACGGGGGCCATTAACGATGTACTTCGGGAATTTACCTTGTTGGATCAAGCTTTACCTATCCATATAAAGGCTCTAAGGGAGTATAGGACCGTTGCCGGTTTTGCCTTTACCGTAAAAAGCTCCTCTAGTACCAAGGTAAGCGGGGAAATGGAGTTTCGAACAAAAATGCTGGATCATATGCACGAAGATGCCTTTGTGGTTTATGATACCAGTGGGGATGAGGAATCTACCTCATGGGGCGGGGTCATGACCGCTACCGCCAAGGGCAAAGGGGTCAAGGCCGCCTGTTTGGATGGAGGCATACGGGATACCCATCAGATATTAGAAGCGGATTTTCCCGTATTTTATAAATATAGGTCTTCCAACGGAAGTTTGGGACGTTGCTTGATTACCGATTACCAAGTGCCCATACAGATCGACAAATGCTTTATAAAACCTGGTGATATTATTATGGGCGATGTGGATGGAGTTCTTTGTGTTCCAAGGGATATCGCCTATGACGTTCTAGTTAGGGCCGAGGAATTAAAGGAAAACGAAAAGAAAATTTTTGGTTGGGTCAAAGAAGGACAATCGGCCAAGGATATCTCTGATAAGGGAGGGTATTTTTAAATTCAAGGATGGTTACAGAGCTAAATCAACGGTTATTGAGCGTATCCGAAGTAACCATGAGTCAGTTTCGATGATGAAATAAAACAGATCTAAGAGGTATTCAAAACCTCGTAGGTCTGAAACCTAATTTATAATAAAAATGAAACTATCCTCCCTCTTTTTCGGGAATACGCCCAATGAAAAATGGCAACTTTGCCGCCAAATGGGAATTGATCATGCCATTGCCAAATTGGCCCCCGAACATACGGGGATGCCTTCCATAGACAATTATGATTCGTTTGCCCGCTCCAAGGAAATATTCGAGGAAAAGGGCTTTCAACTCTACGGTCTGGAAGGGGATCAATTCGACATGCACCGCATAAAATTGGGTCTCGAAGGCAAGGAAAGGGATATTGAGAAGTATTGTAAAATGCTTGAGAACATGGGTCGGTTGGGAGTGCCGCTCCTTTGTTACAATTTTATGGCGACGGGCTGGTACAGAACGCACCACACCCTGCCGGAAAGAGGTGGCGCCATAGTGAGCGGATTCTCTTATGAAACAGTTAAAAACGAACCCATTTCCAAATGGGGATCATTTTCGGAAAACCAGATCTGGGATAATTACCAATGGTTTTTGGAACAGGTAATGCCCATTGCTGAGGCCCACGGGGTAAAGATGGCATTGCACCCGGACGACCCCCCGATCAGTCCGGTACATGGGATAGCCCGTATTTTGACATCGGCAGAAGCCATGGACAAGGCACTTTCATTTTCGGATAGCCCTTCCCACGGATTGACGTTCTGTCAAGGTACTTTTACCACCATGAACGAGAACGTGCCGCAAATGATCGAGAAGCACGGCAAGAACGGGAAAATATTCTTTGTCCACATTCGGGATGTACGGGGAACACCTCAGGATTTTAGGGAGACCTTTCACGACAACGGCCCCACGGATATGTTCAAGATGATGCAACTCTACAAAAAGGTCGGTTTTGATGGTCCTTTACGTTCCGACCATGTGCCTACAATGGCCGGGGAGGACAACGGACTTATAGGATATGAGATGAAGGGCAACCTCTTTGGAATAGGGTATATAAAGGGATTGATGCATGCCTGTGGGATAGAGACTTCTTAAAATTTTTAAGCAACAAATGATGAAGATAAAACTTGGAATATTGTATTTTTTTCTTGGACTTATGGTATATGGACAGGAAACACTAGAGCCTAAACAGCGTACTTTAATAGATCCTTCCCTATCCGGTAAGGCAGTAGTGCTTTATCTTTTGGTGGGTCAAAGCAACATGGCGGGGAACTCACCTGTGGAAGCTCAGGATACCCTTCCAAATCCCCAAATAATCCGATTGAATAAAAACAACCGATGGGAGATTGCAAAAGAACCCCTACGTGTGGATAAGCCAATTATCGGCATGGGGCCCGGCTTGGCCTTCGCACGGGAAATGGCCAAAAGGGATACTACAACGGTTATAGGACTTATTCCGGCAGCTGTTGGGGGGACAAGTATCGATTTGTGGATGCCGGGCGCTTATGACCCCAAAACCAAACTGAATCCTTATGACCAGGCTTTGGAGAGAGCTCGTGTCGCTATGCAATCAGGGACATTAAAAGGAATTATATGGCATCAGGGGGAGAGCGATAGCCATTCGGGCAAATCAGTTGGATATGAGGATAAATTAAGGCGTGTAGTAGAGCAGTTCAGGAAGGATCTGGGCGATGAAAAACTCCCGTTTGTGTCAGGTCTATTATTCAAATACGAAGTGGTAAAAAAAGTGGAAGGAAAACCTTCGGTCAACCAAGATGCCAAAGCTATCAATAATGCCATTCTTGATTTGCAAAAGCTACTGGGTCATTATAAGGTCGTTGCATTGAAAAAGGCAAAAGACAAGGGCGACGGAACCCATTTGGATTCGAGATCGGCCAGGGAAATGGGTAAAAAGTATGCGGAGGCCATGGCCCAATTGATAAAAGAGGTTGTGCCAAAAAAACTAAAATAATTACATTAAACCTCTTTCACGGCGTAAAATTATTTCAAGGATCCGAACGAGAATGGACAAATCAGATAATATTTCACAAGGAATTAATAATCCAAAAATATGAAAATGGTAAGGACACCAAAAGCCGTTATATTAATTCTATTGCTGTTGTTCGTAGTTAATGTTAAAGGCCAAACAACAATTACTGATGTGCCTTTTGTGGGTGCCGAAGTGTTTATTGAACCGGGGCAAACATCTGAAGAAATTGACACATGGTTTAAAACTATGAAAGAGAACAACTTTACCGTTTGCCGTATAAGAATGTTCGAAGCTTATATGAAAGATTCTAACGACAATTGGGATTTTTCCTTGTTTGACAATGCCTTTCGTTCGGCTGAAAAGTACGGCATTAAAGTGTTTTCCAACCCATTCCCATCTACTGAAAAGACCGATATAGGTGGCTTTAAATATCCAAGGGATGAAGCGCACCTTCAATCTATAGCGGCATTTCTAAAAGCAATAACCTTGCACTTTAGTAAATATAAAAGTTTATATGGCTACGTGCTCATAAATGAACCGGGTGGAAGTGGCCTTCCCCGAACAGAATTTGCAAATAATAAATTCAAACAATGGTCCATAACGAACGTAAGAAAAGAATATACAAGTAAAGGCTATCCGATCCTAATGGATTTATATAAGCAAGAGTTTCATGAATATTTCAATACATGGTACTTGAAATGGATAGCAGAAGAAATTACAAAGTATGATAACACAAGAGAAATACACGTAAACAACCATGCTATTTTTCAAAATGCCGCTGAATACGACTTTGTAGAATGGCGTAAGTTTTTAACAACTTTAGGGGGTTCAGCCCATGCCAGTTGGCATTTTGGTTATTTTGATAGGTCTCAATATGCGCTTGCTATGTCTGCCAATTCTGAAATATTACGTTCTGGGTCGGGCAATATTCCTTGGTGGATGACCGAGTTGCAGGGGGGGAACAATACATATAGTGGCCAAGTGCCCATGTGCCCAACCAAAGAAGAAATCGCGCAATGGATTTGGATTGTAACGGCTACTGAGGGTAAGGGCAGTATGTTTTGGTCCTTAAATCCACGCAGTTCGGGATTGGAAGCAGGAGAATGGGCACTCCTCGATTTTCAAAATAAACCTAGCGACCGGATGGTTGCTGCATCACAAGTTGCTGAAATAATAAATAAAAATGATTCGCTTTTTGCCAAAGCCAAAGAGATAGATTCCGGCATTAATATTTTGTACGTTCGAGAATCCCTATGGGCAGAATCGCAAATGGCGAGCAATTCGGCTAATGATTATGAAGGCCGCAAGAATGGGGCTGTCATGAAATCGGCACTTGGTTATTTTGAAGCATTGAGCGAAATGGGTGTCAATTCCAATTTTAAAGAATTTGAAGAATTTGATTTTTCAAGAACAGACTACACCGGGCAATGTATCATTTTGGCAAATCAAATTTCCGTACCCGATAAATACGCTGCTTTACTTGAAGGATTTGTTGCAAATGGCGGAAAATTGATAGTTGATGGTTTGACTGCCTTTTTTGATGAAAATTTACACAATACCTTAAAAACCGGTTTTGCTTTCGAGGAGTTATTTGGAGGAAACATCAGTGAATTCAAAATAATTGAAAATCTATTTACCATAAATATTGAAGGGAATGATTTACCAACCCACCTATGGCGTGGTTATGTTGTTCCTGGAACTGGAACGGTTGTAGCCAAAAATAATGATAAAGTAATCGCAACAAGTAATAAAATAGGAAAGGGAGAGGTGCTTTGGATGCCATCGCTAATTGGTCTAGGTAGCAGAATATCAAAAGATTATTCGGGTTTGAGCGAACTGTTAAATGTAGAATTAAAGAATTTGCTTTTATCTTATCCAATTCGTTTCAAAACCCTTCAATCTGGAGTATTGATGAAAACCATGAAAAGTGGCAATAGCTTGATTTCTGTGGTAATAAATAAATCATCAGAAGAGAAAATGATTGAATTGCTTGTGGCCAGTAAAAAACTAAAACCGACCATATTGTATGCCAATTTAAATGGAAGAATAAAGGAATCGATCTTAAATATTAAACCTGAAGAAACCATGGTAATTGAATGGAATTAAAAAGTCTATTCAAATCAACCAAAAAAACTTCTATTTTATTTATGCGTTAGTTTAATCCTAGCAGTTTCTCATATTCTGTAACCTAGAATACAATCACTTATAAAATGAATAATATCAAAAAAACAATTAACGTCACTTTATTACTATCAATTTTTACTTATGGTTTTGCGAATGCGCAATTTATAGACATTTCACCAGACCGTGTTAAAACCCCACTAGTGGTGAAAATGAAGCGAGTGGGTTCGATTAAACCACGCAGTACGAACGAAATCGAATCGTCCCGGATCACGGTTGGTTGCGAAACATTGGATCGCGACCACACAGTATGGGACAATTACAAGGATTATTTAGCCCCACTTGGCGTGAAGAAAATTCGCTTACAAGCAGGTTGGGCCAAATGCGAAAAGGTGCCTGGGATTTACGATTGGGAATGGCTTGACGAAATTATCGATTTTGCGGTTGCCAACCAAATTGAACCTTGGCTTCAACTATCATATGGAAATCCTGCTTATCCGGGTGGAGGGGGGATCAATCTTTTAAACAGCTTGATGCAATCGGATGAAGCTTATGCTGCCTGGGATCGCTGGGTGGAAGCCCTGGTAACCAGGTATAAAGACCGTGTTACAGAATGGGAAATTTGGAACGAACCTGACCTTCACGATCATATTGATGCTGTAACTACCGCAAAACTGAACATTAGAACAGCGGATATCATTAAAAGAATTCAGCCAGAAGCCAAAATTGCAGGTTTGGCATTTGCATCGAACAGCAATCAGAAGTATCTGGACGATTTCCTCAAAGTGGTTGCTGATGCAGGAAAGCTCGATTTATTTCACTGGATTTCGTATCACAGCTACACCATGCGTCCTGAGGATGCTTATACAGTAGAGAAGGTTTTAGGTTTAAAGAAAGTTATTGCAAAATATTCCGATAAAATCCTTTTAAGACAAGGCGAAAATGGAGCCCCTTCAACTTATATTCCCAATTTTGCTTTGTCGGAGTATTACTGGACAGAATACACCCAGGCGAAATATGATATGCGCCGATTACTGGGCGATTTGGGCCATGACATTGAAACTTCGGTTTTTACTATCATCGATATTTATTACAACTGGGGCGATCGTGCTGTATTAAATACCAAAGGACTAATTCAGTCTGATATTACCATGGCCGCTATCCGTCCGAAAGTGGCGTATTATGCCGTGCAGAATGTGGCATCCATTTTCGATAATAACATGGAACTAAATTCCCGTTTTAAATATATTACTCAAAATCAGAAGTCCATCTCGGTTTATGGCTATCAGCACAAGCCAACTCAAACTCCCATGGTAGCCCTTTGGCTTGATGGTGAGAATGTTACTAATTCATTCGAAACGAAGTCAGTGAAAATCACATTTGAGAATATCAATTTCAAATCACCTGTTTGGGTAGATTTAATGACTGGTGCTATTTATGAAATACCAAAATCGCAATGGATCAGTAATGGAGTTAGCTGCACCTTTCATATTCCACTATACGATTCCCCGGTATTAATTACCGAAAGAAAGTTTTTAATAAAATAAGATACAGAGAATGAGATTAAAAATACAATTTTTTAAATCAAGATTTGTGGTTCGCCTAACGGTCATCTCAATATTTATAGTACAATTTTCAACGTGTTACGCTCAAAAATTGACAATAAAAAAATCCATTGAACAAAATCGAAAAGGTGAGATAATTATTAAAGCGAAACCGTCGTCAATTGTCACTATCGAACAAATTTCTCATGAGTTTTGGTTCGGATGTGCCGTAAGCGATCAAATTTTTAATGGTTCCGTTTCTGATTATAATGTAAAAATGTACAAGGAAAAATTTCTGGAAAACTTCAACTCCGCGGTTACTGAGAATGCGGTGAAATGGGCCAATATGGAGCGAAAGAAAGGTGAGGTAAAGTATTTGGGGATTGATGCAATACTGGATTGGGCCGAAGCAAATTCAATCCCAATAAGAGGCCACAATTTGTTTTGGGGCGTAACTGAAAATGTACAACCTTGGGTAAAGGAATTATCAGAGGTGGAGTTGGAGCAAACGCTCAAGAACCGCGCTGAAACTTTAACTGCCAGATATAGGGGACGATTTGTTGAATACGACCTCAATAACGAAATGGTCCATGGTAATTATTACGAAGACAGACTGGGAGTAAATGTAACCAGTAAAATGGCACAGTGGGCAAAGATTGGAGATCCTGATATCAAACTTTTTTTGAATGATTATGATATTCTTACAGGAGTAAAATTGAAGGAATATCTCGTTCAAATCCGGCTTCTCCTAAAACAGGGTGTCCCTCTTGCCGGTATCGGAGTTCAGGGACATCTTCATGCCGAAACTTTCGATCGGAATCAATTGAAAAATGCTCTCGATTCTTTGGCCCAGTTTCAATTGCCAATTCGTATTACTGAGTTTAATATGCCCGGTCAGGGATCGAAGTATTACACTAATAGCAATTTAAAATTGACTCCTGTACAAGAAGAAATGAAAGCGAAGGAACTGGTTGATTACTATAAAATATGCTTTGCCCATCCGGCAGTTACCGGAATTATAATGTGGGGATTTTGGGAAGGTGCCAACTGGATTCCGGCTTCTTCGCTGTACAAAAAAGACTGGACGCCAACACCTGCAGCCCATGCTTATCGAAATCTGATCTATCATCAATGGTGGACCAATGAGAAGGTAAAAACGAATAAAAAGGGTGAATTCTCCATTCCTGCATTTTATGGAAAATATAAAGTTACTGTTGAAGGAAATACCAAAGAAATAAACTTAACAAAGGTTAACGGTAAAGTGGTAGTCGAATTTAAAAATTAAATAAAATAAAAAATTGAAAATACACTATTGTTAATTGTGATCTGTTTGCCTTTTTGAATGCTCAGGACTCATTTTACCAAAACTATTAAACCATATTGGGAACAGTTATAATTACCAATGAATTGAAAATAAGTCGGGAAAATAACCCAAAAATTTTAAAAAAATGAAAATTTTAAAAAGACAAATATCCATTGTTACTATTAGTATTATGATTTCAATTTCGACCTTTGGTTGTGGTAGTAAAAAAGTAGAAATATTTATTGCACCTAATATTTCAGGATTTTCCGTTCCTGCCAAAGTTATGGGTGATGCTCCTTTTGCATTAACTCCTCCAACAAGTAATAGTGCAGGTGCATTTACATACTTCAGTAATAATACTGCAGTTGCCACCATTACTGGAAATATGGTTACTGTAATAGGTCCAGGAACATCCGTTATCAAGGCTACTCAAACAACAAGTGGAAATTTTTCAATGGGCGAAATTTCTACTACTTTAGTTGTAACAAGCAATTCTGGTTCGACAGGTATAATATTAGCTAATAATTCATTAATTGAGTATAGTGGACGATTTGATTTTGATGATTCGCTCCAACCAAAATTTTCTTATTCCGGTTCTTCGATCCGTGCAATGTTTCAAGGAACAAGTATTAAAGCAGTTTTTAGTGACAATGGTAATTCTAATTATTATAATGTTATAGTGGATGGAATAGTCACAAAAAGATTTAATGTGACTTCAGGAAGTTCTACTTATAACTTGGCAAGCGGATTATCAGATGGGGTGCACGAAATAGAGATTTATAAATTAACGGAGTCAAATTATGGTATAACTACTTTTACAGGTTTTACTTTGGATACAGGAAAAAACCTTATTCCTATTATAACTGCCCGAAGCCTGCTTTTTGAATATATTGGCGACTCAATTACATGTGGTTCAGGTATCGAAGGTTCATCAACAAGTACACAGTCGAACACGAATCAGAACCACTACCTTTCTTATGCAGCCATTACTTCACGCAATTTTAATGCGCATCATTTAGCCGTATGTAAATCCGGAGTTGGACTGTTTCTAAACTATACCAGTGCAACTTTACCTACAGATGTTGAAAGCTCAAACAGCATGAATAACTACTATGATAGAATACAGTGGACTGATGCAACACCGCTTTATAACTTTGCAAAGATTCCTGACATGATTTTCGTGAATTTAGGAACGAATGATTTTTCGAAAGGTGTTAACGATGCAAAATTCGAAGATGCTTATTATAATTTTATAGATAAGTTGCAGGTAAAAAGTCCGGGTGCTGATATTGTAGTTTTGTTAGGGCCAATGATTTCCGGCTGGAACTACACACATTTCAAACCAATATTGCAAAGTATTGCAACAAATGCAAATGCAAAGGGCAAAGGAAACGTTCATTTCTTTGAAATGTCTCAACAAGGTGATTTGGGTACGGGTTCTCAAAACCATCCAAATATTGCGCAACACGCCAAAAATGCCCAGGACCTCACAGATTTTATCAAAACAATTAAACCATCATGGAAATAGTTGTAATCAATAAAGCATCGATAATAAATTAGGAAAAAAATTCAAATTATTAAGAAATGAAAAAATCAAAAGGGCAATTACCCATTCTTGCTATTAGCATTATGATTTCAATTTTGACCTTTGGTTGTGATCCTAAAGAAGAAATCTTGATTGCTCCTACTATTTCAGGGTTTTCAGTTCCGGAGAAAGTTGTTGGTGATGCTCCTGTTGCATTAACTCCTCCAACAAGTAATAGTGCAGGTGAATTTACATATGCAAGCAGAAATACTGCTGTTGCCACCATGGCTGGAAATATGGTTACTGTTATTAGTGCTGGAACAACGGTTATAAAGGCTTCTCAAAAAGCCAGTGGGAACTTTTTACAGGGCGTAATTTCTGCTACTTTAGTTGTAACAGATGTTTCTACGGGGCCACCTACCGGACTTCGATATCTTTATGTTTCAACAACTGGGAATGATGCAAACGATGGATCAATTGATAACCCATTTTTAACGATAAACAAAGCGGCCGAAGTAGCCATTGCAGGAGATGTGGTAGTTGTAAAATCAGGTACCTATATGCCAACTTCTAAAATTACTCCTGCTAATTCAGGAACATCAACCAATCCTATTGTATATTTTTCTGAATTTAAAAATGAAGCCATAATTGATGGTTCAAATTCAACAAATGGGACTTCATCTGATAGACGTGGTCTTTTTGATATTAATGGCAAAAGCTGGATTGTAGTAGACGGTTTGAAAGTTATCAATTCAAAATTCTGGGGTATTTTCGCTTCAGGATCCAGTAATATAACTACAAAAAATTGCAAGACGTATAATACTGGCGCATCCGGTATTTGTATGGCTACTTCATCCAATATTTCTGTTTTGTATAATAATATTGAAAAAGCTTGTATTCTGGATGTTGCAGGTGTTGGTGTCGGTGAATGCATAAGTTTGCCTTCTGTTGTGGGATTTGAAATAGCCTACAATACGGTTTCAAACCGAATGATTACTGTAGGTAGTAATGGAGGTGAAGGTATTGATGTTAAAAATGCCTGTTCAAATGGTTCAATTCACCACAATACCGTTTATGATTTAGAGCGAGTTGGCATTTATGTGGATGCTTACCAAAAAAACATCGGCAATGTAGATGTTTATGCTAATAAAGTCTATAATACGGGCGGCGGAATTACTATTGCAAGTGAAGAAGGAGGTATTGCTAGTAATATAAAGGTTCACGACAATCTTGTTTATGATATTGGTGCTGTAGGAATTCGTTTGGCAGGTTACTTAAATAATGGTCCTGTTCAAAACGTGGATATTTATCAAAACACGATTTATCATTGTGGATTTACTGGAAGTTATGAGAATTGCGGTTTGCTTGTTGAAGCTTCGAATGCTGCCAATTTCGGTTTTAATATTAGAAATAATATAATTAGTGAATGTCCTCTGCAGATTAAAAGTAATTCTTCCCAAAATTTTGCGGTTACCGTGGATAACAACCTATTTTTTGGTTCAATAGGGAGTTTCTCTGCCCAGACAACGATAACCAATACTATTAATTTAGATCCGCTTTTTGTAAATGCTGCTGGTTTAGATTTTCGGTTAAAAGTTGGTTCTCATGCTATTAATAAAGCAGCAGGTAGTCCAATATCAACAAAAGATTTTACTGATTTTACAAGAGATTCGAAACCTGATTTGGGAGCTTTTGAGTATCATTAAATTGTTCTTTTTTAAATATAATATACAGCACATTGATTTAAATAATAGTTAAAATATAAAGAAAGTAGATATGAAAAAAGTAATGATTGCATTGCTGGGATTTGTTTTTTCAATAAATGTATTTGCCCAAAAAATTAACTCAGAAATTGAATCCCTGAATAATGAACAATGGTATGGTGCTTATACGGCTAAAGCTTTTTGCAACACCCCATTTGATCAAATTCACTTTCAGCCGTTTGAAGCAAATACAGAAATAAATGATCTTCGGGTAGATAATAAAGGAAACCAGGCAGCGCCTGTTTTGCTTTCTAACATGGGACGGTATGTTTGGAGCGATGCTCCATTTGCCTTTGAATTTGAAAATGGAAACCTGAAACTTTTTTCTGATGGTAAAAAAATAGGGGTTGTTCAAGCTGGTGAAAACCTGAGGGATGCTTATATCGGCGCAATGAAGTTACATTTCCCGCCTTCAGGAAGAACACCCAATGAGTTAATGTTTAAAATGCCACAGTACAACACATGGATTGAGCTTGGTACCGATCAAAACCAACAGGATATTATCAAATATGCCGATGATGTTATCAAAAATGGTTTTCCAACTGGGGTTTTCATGATCGATGATATTTGGTCTAATTACTATGGAAACTTTGAGTTTGAAGCTAGCAAATTCCCTGACCCTAAAGGAATGATGGACTATTTACACGAAAAAGGTTTTAAGGTAATGTTGTGGGTAACTCCATTCATTAGTCCTGATAGTCCGGAGTTTAGAGTACTTGCCAAGAAAAACTGTCTTGTTTTGAAAAAGGACAGCAAGCGTCCTGCCTTAATTAAGTGGTGGAATGGTTACAGTGCCTGCCTTGATCTCAGCAAACCGGAAGCAATGGAGTGGTTAAAAGCGCAACTCAAGGATTTGCAGGACAAATATGGAATCGATGGTTTTAAATTTGATGCTGCTGACAGCGACTTTTACACAAATGGATCAACTGTTTTTCCGAATGAGGATACAAATACTACAGGTACAATTCAAGCCGAAATGTATGGAAAATTGGGTGCAGAATTCGATTTTAATGAATTTAGGGCAGGCTGGAAAAACGGTAATCAACCACTTGCTCAACGCTTGCAAGATAAAGGTTATTCATGGGATGAAATGAAATTGCTGATGCCCGATATGATTTCAGCAGGTCTAATTGGTCATCCGTTTACTTGTCCCGACATGATTGGAGGAGGCTTGCGATCAAATTTTGAAAACATTGACTACAGTAAATTTGATCAGGAATTAATGATTAGGTCGGCACAGGTGCAAGCACTTATGCCAATGATGCAATTTTCTGTTGCACCCTGGAGGGTTCTCGACAAAAAACATTTAACTATTTGTCGCGAGGCTGCTTTACTACATGCTAAGATGGGGGATTACATTGTTGAGCTTGCTAAAAAAGCGGCAATAGATGGTGAGCCAATCATTCGTCATATGGAATATGTTTTTCCCGGACAAGGATTTGAAAGTTGTAACGATCAGTATATGCTTGGCGATAGATATCTGGTGGCTCCAATGGTTGACAAAGGAACGAGCAGAACGGTGAAGTTACCCAAGGGGAAATGGGTGGATGAGCAGGGGGTAAGGTACAAAGGTGGTAAAATAGTAACCATGGAAGTTCCTTTAAATAGGCTGGTTCACTTTATTAAGCAATAATACAGAAAGAACTCGAAATCTAAACAAACCTCAATAAATTATGAAATTGATTTTATTAATATTCATATGTTGTTCATTTATGATAACTTCTTGTAAGCAGGAAGACAATCTCAGATATAAAGACAAAACCGTTCCTGTTGAAGACCGAATCAATGATCTTGTTGGAAGAATGACGCTTGAAGAAAAAATCTTCCAATTAAACCAATATATCTTTGGGGTTAATACAAATGCAAACAATATTGGTGAAACCATAAATGAGATTCCTCCTGAAATTGGATCGTTAATTTATTTTAGTTCCGATCCTGAAATAAGGAATCAGTTGCAAAAAAAAGCAATGGAAGAAACTCGTTTAGGTATTCCAATTCTTTTTGGCTTTGATGTAATTCATGGCTTTCGTACAATTTATCCAATTGCATTAGCTCAGGCATGTAGTTGGAATCCTGAGTTAGTTAAAAATGCATGTGCAGTTGCCGCAAAAGAATCAAAATTATCAGGTGTCGATTGGACGTTTTCGCCAATGATTGATGTTGCTCGCGATCCCCGTTGGGGACGCGTTGCTGAAGGATATGGAGAAGATCCATACACCAATGCTGTATTTGGGGTTGCATCGGTAATGGGGTATCAGGGAGAAAGTCTTTCGGATACCTTTTCCATAGCTGCCTGTCTTAAACATTATGTGGGATATGGCCAATCTGAGGGTGGTCGTGATTATCGATATACAGAGGTTTCACCTCAATCACTTTGGGAGACATTCTTACCTCCATATGAGGCATGTGTAAAGCATGGTGCAGCAACTTTAATGAGTGCGTTTAATGATATTAGTGGAGTTCCTGCTACTGCCAATCATTATACCTTAACGGAAATTCTTAAAGAACGATGGAAACACGATGGTTTTGTGGTATCGGATTGGGATGCGATTGAGCAATTGATTAACCAAGGCGTTGCTGTCGATAGAAAAGAAGCAGGATACAAAGCTTTTATGGCTGGTGTGGAAATGGATATGAAAGATAACATATATATGGAAAATCTTCCACAATTAGTCAAAGAAAAGAAGATTCCCATAGAAAAGATTGATGATGCAGTAGCTCGTATACTACGGATAAAATTTCGCTTAGGTTTGTTTGATAAACCTTACACCACCATTGTTGAAGAAATAAACCGTTATCTACAACCAGCAAGTAGAGCAATTGCTAAACAACTTGCTGCAGAATCAATTGTACTTTTAAAGAATGAAAAACAAATACTTCCGTTAGAAATACCTTTGAAAAGTATTGCCTTGATCGGCCCAATGGCCAACGACAAGTCTAATTTAATGGGAGCCTGGTCTTACAATGGAAAAGAGCAGGATGTTGAATCAATTTTAGAAGGCTTGATAA
Organism: Gillisia sp.; assembly: GCA_041752645.1. Lineage (GTDB taxonomy): Bacteria > Bacteroidota > Bacteroidia > Flavobacteriales > Flavobacteriaceae > Gillisia. The sequence goes on from JBGSWA010000330.1 coordinate 16,760, forward strand.
AGGAATACAAGAATGAAGTTTCAATTAATTTTTCTAAAGGATGTGATTTTGACGGTATCGACGAATCTGGATTTCAGGAAGCAATTAAAGTTGCTCAAAAGTCGGAAATCATTATTGTTTGTTTAGGCGAAAAAAAGAATTGGAGCGGTGAAAATGCCTCTCGCTCTTCCATTGCACTACCCCCCATTCAAGAAAAATTAGTTGCTGAATTGCATAAAACAGGTAAGCCTTTAGTTTTAGTGTTATCAAATGGAAGGCCTCTGGAATTAGTTCGACTCGAACCCTTGGCAGACGCAATAGTAGAAATATGGCAGCCCGGCACAGAAGGAGGTTCTGCAGTGGCTGGAATCCTATCAGGGAAATTCAACCCATCAGGGAAACTGGCTATAACTTTCCCTTTAACAACTGGTCAGATACCTATCTATTACAACATGCGTCCAAACGCCAGAATAGGAGATTATGGAGATTATCAAGACATCTCCACTGAACCATTATATTGGTTCGGACATGGAATGAGTTATTCAGATTTCGAATATGACTCGGTTAGGCTTTCATCAGAAAAAATTACGAGAGAACAGAAATTAATAGCAGAAGTTACTGTGTCTAACGCCGGAAAAATGACAGGAAAGGAGACTGTCTTATGGTTCATATCGGATCCTGTCTGTTCTATTTCCAGACCAGTAAAAGAATTAAAATATTTTGATAAAAAGAAGATTCAGGCTGGTTCGAAAACTACGTTCAGATTTGAGATCGATCCGATGCGGGATTTAAGTTATGTTGATGCTACCGGAAATCGGTTTCTGGAAGCGGGTGATTTTCATATTGAAGTAAATGGACAAAAAATAAAATTCGAATTGGTAGATTAACTCCTTTTAAAACGAAGAATCAAAGTTTGAAAATAATAATTGTGTTGCTAAAATAGAAACCCGATATGATAAAATTGAAACAAGAATCAGTTAGTCAACGAGATCGGAAGTTTAGTCTTTCGGTAATTTTATTCATTGTAATTGTTTTTTCTAATTCTTGTAGTCTTGGGGATAAAACATCAGATAAAGAACAGTTTGTCGAAAAACTACTTGCTGAAATGACTCTTGAAGAGAAGGTTGGGCAGATGAATTTAATTCCTTATGAAGGAAACAATCCAGAAGAATTGCGTACAAAAATTGAAAAAGGTGAAATTGGAGCAATTTTGAAATCTAACGGTGTTGCTCAAAATAGTGCCATTCAGAAGATTGCTGTAGAAAGTAGTCGCCTAAAGATTCCTATTATGTTTCATGAAGATGTGATACATGGGTATAAGACAATCTCACCAACGCCTTTGGCTGAGTCTTGCAGTTGGGACCTAAATTTAATCCGCCAATCTGCCTCAATTGCCGCAAAAGAGGCGGCTGCAAGCGGCATTCATTTAACCTATGCACCAATGGTTGATATTTCCATCGACCCAAGATGGGGACGAATTTTGGAAGGAGGTGGTGAAGACCCATACTTAGGAAGCCTTATTGCCGCTGCAAGGGTTAAAGGCTTTCAAGGCAATAATTTGGCTGAACCTAATACCATAATGGCATGTGTAAAGCACTTTGCCGGATATGGGGCGTCATTGGCTGGGCGCGATTATAATATTATCAATTTCAGCGACAGGGAGTTAGTTGAAACCTATCTTCCTCCATTCAGGGCAGCAATAGATGCAGGTGTTGGAAGTGTAATGTGTGCATATACCGCTGTACAATATATTCCAGCTACTGCCAATAAATATTTATTGACTGATATATTGAAAAATCAACTTGGCTTTAAAGGATTATTAATGACCGATTGGAGAACCATTCCTAATTTAGTTAAGATTGGAGTAGCTTCAAATGATACTATTGCCGCAAAAATGGCATTCGATGCAGGAATTGAAATGGATATGACATCTGAGGTCTTTGTTAAATTGCTTCCAGATATGGTCCGTAAAGGATTGGTAAAGGAAAATGAAGTTGACAATGCAGTTCGGAAAGTATTAAATGCCAAATATGATCTAGGACTCTTTAGCAATCCGTTTGCTTATTTTAATTTGGACAGGGAGAAGAATACCTTATTATCCAAGCAAAATCTGGATGAAACAAAACAGATGGCATCGGAAAGTATGGTGTTGCTAAAGAACACTCAGAATACACTTCCATTAAAGACAAATATCCAAAAATTGGCAGTTATAGGACCTTTCGCCAAAGCGAAAAAAGACTTGATGGGCTGGTGGTGGTGCAAAGGAGAGCCGGAAGATGTTGTCTCTGTTTACGATGGAATATCACGAATAATTTCGTCGAAAACTAAATTATTATATGCCCAAGGCTGCGAAATTGATAGCTTCAGGATTGCCGGAAGGGAACAAATAGGAAAAGCTGTTGATATTGCCCGAAATGCTGATGCAATAGTTCTTGTACTTGGTGAAGAGTATTGGATGAGTGGTGAAGGTGGTGGTAAAGCAAATCTACACTTACCAAGTGCACAGGAGGAATTGCTCACAGAATTAAAGAAAACAGGGAAGCCACTGATAACTGTACTTATTACTGGCAGACCTTATGTATTGACTGATGTGGTGAAAAATTCCGATGCTGTATTACAGGCTTGGATGCCTGGGACTACCGGTGGCGAAGCGGTTGCTGATATTTTGTTTGGCAAGTTCAATCCATGCGGTAAACTCACGGTGACATTTCCATATCACGAAGGACAAGTGCCAATTTGCTACAACTATAGGAAGACAAGTCACGATTTTAACGGGAAAGGCCGTTATATAACCAAACATCTTGATATTCAAAGCGAGCCTTTATTTCCATTCGGTTTTGGATTGAGCTATAACAAATATAAGTATAGTGACATCGTTCTGAATAAAAAAACCATGAGTAATAAAGGAACTATTACTGCTTCAATTGATATTACAAATTTAGGAGATTACGAAGGAACAGAAGTTGTTCAGCTCTACATTAGGGATAATGTTTGTTCTATTACTCGTCCGGTAAAAGAATTAAAAGCATTTAAACGTATAGCCTTTAAACCAGGAGAATGTAAAACAATTAATTTCAGTATTAGTCCAGACATGCTTTCTTTTATTGGAAAGGACTTCAATCCAACTATTGAAGCAGGAGATTTCACCCTATTTATAGGTGAAAATTCTTCAAGTTATAAACAAACAGGATTTTCCTTTTTGAACCATAAATAAAGGCTTGTAATGGTCTATAAAATTTGACATTTAACATGAGAAAAATAGTGAAGAGTGCTGATAGGAAAACGAAATATCTTTTTTTAGGAGTGGTTTTTCTATCAATTTTGAGTTGTAAAACATCTGAAATAGAACCAGTTGACTATGTCGATAATTTCATTGGCGTGCGGGATGCCAACAGTAGTAATGTTATTGGTCCACAGTTACCCAATGCTGGCATAAATCCAAGTCCACAAACCCCAGGTGGTGATAACAAATTCGATATGGATTGTTATAATATCAATCAACCCATAAGAGGTTTTGGTCAACTTCACGTCAGCGGTTCCGGATGGGGAAAATATGGTCAAATCTTTATATCGCCACAAGTGGGTTTAGTTGTTGGAGAAACGGAACACGACTCGCCCAAAGAAAATGAAAAAGCAACCGCTTACGAATATGGTGTAACCCTTAGTCGCTATAAAATAAGAACAGAAGTAACACCAGCAACACATTCCGCTATTTATCGCTTTACTTTCCCAAAAACGGATAAAGCAAATATTTTATTAGATATATCGCATCAATTAGGAGATATAGCAACAGGGATGCCTGAAAAGTTTGTACACTTTATTGATGGTGAAGTTCAGTTCACATCAAAAGATGGAAATGAGATGAAAGGCTATGGCTCCTACACAGGAGGATTTTCTGACGGGAATTATAAAATCTACTATTGCGCTCGATTAAGTAAAAAACCAGTATCGGTTGGTACTTGGTATAATGGTATTGTTTCCGAAGGTTTACCAATGCAAAAAGCGCAGAAAAAAATGGATCGTATAGGTGCTTACGCACATTTTAATACAAATGAAAACGAGGAAATTTATCTAAAGATCGCCATTTCTTTTAAAAGTATTGAACGAGCAACCTATTGGCTTGACTCAGAAATACCTTCGTGGGATTATAATAAAGTAAAAGAACAAGCTCGTGACAAATGGAATCATGAACTTAGCAAGTTAGTTGTTGAAGGTGGCACTGAATCAGAAAGGCGAATTTTTTATACAGCTGCTTATCATGCCTCTTTTCAGCCAAGGAACAAAACTAATGATACTAATATATTTGGCAAAGATGTACCGGTATGGGATGACCATTTGGCTGTTTGGGATACGTGGCGAACATTATATCCGTTGAAAGTACTAACAAACCCATCCATGGTAAGTGGTACCATAAATTCATTTATTGCCCGGCAAAAATTAAATGGTAGAGTTAAAGATGCGTATGTGGCTTTAAACGATAAGAATGATGATCAAGGAGGAGACAATATAACTAATATTATTGCCGATGCTTATGTAAAAGGTGTTGAAGGTGTCGATTGGAAAGAAGCCTATAAATTGGTAAAATATCAGGCAGATAATAACAGAAACGGCATCAGTTATGGTAGCAAGGTCGATAGCAGTACCATGTACAAAAAATTGGGCTGGATTCCCGCAGGCAAGATGAGCTGTTCAGTATCATTAGAATATTCCTATAATGACTTTTGTGCCGCACTTATGGCAAAAGATTTAGGAACAAAGGCAGATTATAAAAAATACCTATCTCGGAGCGAAAAATGGGTAAATCTTTGGAATCCTGAAGCTGAGACTGATGGATTTAAGGGTTTTATTGTCCCAAAAAAAATGGATGGTCCTTTCGTACCTATTGACATAAAAAAGGAATGGGGATCCTGGAAAAGTTACTTTTATGAAGGCAATTCCTGGACCTACTCCTATTTTATGCCTCACCAATTTGAAAAACTGGTAAAGCTGTCAGGTGGTAAAGAAAAATTTGCTAAAAAGCTGCAGTACGCCTTTACTAACGACCTGATCAATTACGGAAACGAACCTGCGTTCCTAACTGTTCAGTCCTTTCATTATGCTGATAGATCTGATTTAGCCTCTTTTTATGTTCGTAAATTAATGAAGGAACGATTTTCAGAAGATGGGTGTATAGAGAATGAAGACAGCGGCGCAATGAGCAGTTGGTACATTTTTTCATGTATGGGATTTTTTCCAAATTCAGGTCAGAACTTGTATTATCTTACGGGTCCCACTTTTCCTAAAATAATACTAAATATGGAACAAGGGAAAAAACTAACAATTCTTGCAAATAACCTTTCTCCTGAAAATATATATATTCAATCGGTTAAAATAAACAGTAAGCCTTGGCATAAACCGTGGTTTACGCATGATATGATAAAAAATGGAGGAACAATTGAATTTGTTATGGGAGATAAACCCGTTAAGAAAATTTAAAAATAGAATACATAATGCAATTTAAAAAGTTACAAATAGGTTTGATATTTATTGCTTTGGTTAATACTATGCAAGCCCAACCTGTTAAACGCATCTATCTGGGTAATGATGACCATACCGATTTTATGTGGACAGCCAATGAGGCCGACTATAATGAAGCGTTTGTTAACATGCTCGATTATTACCTAGACCAAATTGATGCGACCAAATCCAATCCTGAAGAATTTCAGGCACGTTTTAATTGTGATGGAAGTTACTGGATGCAGGCTTACCAAAAGCAACGTACGCCACAACAATTCGAAAGGTTGATTGCTGCCATCAAGTCGGGGCATATTAGTATGCCATTGCATCCGCTCATCAACTGTTATGGTGGTATGCCTACTGAAGCAGCCATTCGTGGAATGTACTATGCAGGTCAAATAGAACGCAAATACAACCTTCGTTTCCCGATGGCCGGAACAATGGAAAACAATACCTTGCCTTTGGGCATGAGCTCCATCTGGGCTGGTTCAGGCGCAAAATATAGTTGGTATGGCATAGGTGGATATGGTAGTCAAATGAGTCATGAATACAGAGCAAACCGACGAAACCAACTATATAGATATACTGGTCTTGATGGTTCTGGAGTAATAATGAAATGGTATATATATGATGAAAAGAAAACCGCACCTTTAGGAGGTTATGCAGAAACTCGTACAGCTATTCCATCTATAGATGCTGTGAGGGAAATTGGGAGTATGGTACCACGTCTGGATGCCATGTGCGATACCATTTTACCCAATTCTAAATATCCATATAATGTAGCAGCAGCATTTGGTTATGGTCACGACGATTTAGAAACGTACCTCTCACCTGAGTTTATCCAAGCAGCTAAAAATGGCACGACCCCTACCCGAAAAGTTCGGGTTTCTGTATTCGAGGATTTTTTTAAAGATATAGAAAAAAACTATCCAAATCTTCCTTCCGAAACAGTAACTTATGGAAATGAATGGGATTTATTGTCGGCTTCCATGAATGAAACTACTGCTAAAATGAGGCGAGCGACAGAGAAACTTCGATCAGCAGAGGCGCTAGCTAGTGTTGTTGGGCTTACTAATCCTAATTTTGGAAATGAGTTGATTGATTTGAAAAATACAGCATGGAACTCATTTGCCTCCTATTGGGAACACGATTGGACTGGTGATAGCAAAGTTGCCATGGAAGAGCGTCCTGCTTGGCAAATTAAATTACAACAAAACCTTTCTTATTATTTGGATACACTACAAAATCTGTCTGCAAAAATATTGGGTCAACAAATCAGTCAGTCTGAAAATCCACGTTTTTTTGTTTTCAATCCGCTTGGCTGGGAAAGAGATGATGTGGCCGATTATGCATGGGAAAATGAATATCCTGTGAAAGTGATTGACCTTCAGTCGAAAAAAGAAGTCTCCTATCAATTTATAACCAAATCAGACAAAAAATATCTCCGGATTTTTGCTGAAAATATTCCTTCAGTCGGGTACAAAGTATTTGAAATCAGAAAAGGGAAACCAGCCCCATTTTCAAACAAAATAGTTGTTTCAGGTGAAATCATCAGCAATTCATTTTATAAGTTGCGACTGAGTCCATCAGGTGCAATTACTGAAATAATCGATAAGCTTTCCGGCAACCGCCAGCTCGTGAAAGCCATCGACGGTAAATTCCTGAATGATTTGGGCACAGACGATGTGAATAAGGGAAGCGCTGTTCTGGTGGAAAACGCAGGGCCTGTGTCGGTTACCCTGAAAGCTGTTTCCAACTTTCCGATTAGTCACACCGTTAGGGTGACACTTTTTGCGAGCAGCCCTAGAATCGAAATTGAAAACAGCATCGATGCCAATTTTGGTGACGTAAAAACATGGGCTTTCTCGTTAAACCTGAATAATCAAACCACCCGCTTCGAAGAGTTAGGTGCAGTTCTGACCGCCAGGCTGGAAACTAACGGTGGACATTATGCCTCACAGAATGCACGGTACGACTGGCAAACATTCAACCATTTTGCCAATATGAGTGAGAATAATTATAGCATCACCATCTCGAACCTCGATTGCAGCTTCTTTAAACTGGGACAAAGTTCAGTGTATTCGTTAGATGAGAATTCCTCACAGTTGAGTGCGTTGGCTGGCGGTAGGGTAGATAAAAAGCTGGAAGATGGCGGCTATTTGGGATTCCCGAATCAGAATGGAGAAACCAGTTTCCATTACCACTTTGCGTTAACCACTCACCAGTCAGGTTTCGATGCTGTGAAATCCATGAAATTTTCACTACAACACCAGAATCCATTGGTAACAGGCAAAGTAACTGGAGATAAATCTATGTCGAATCAATTTCAGTTCTCGTTGCTCACAGTTTCCGACCCGAATGTGCTGCTTTGGAGCGTAAAACCATCTGAAGAAGGAATGGAAAATGGATTGATTACGCGTTTTTGGAATATGAAAGACAAAGCTTCCAATCCGGTAATTAAACTTTGTGTTCCGATTAAAAGTGCCTGGCAAACCACTCATATCGAAACGAATGAAAAGGAAATGTATCCCACAGAGGGAAAATTAAAGATTGATTTTCTTCCAACGCAAATAAAAACTTACAGGGTAATTTTAAATTGAAAAATTTGATAATAGAAATAGTTGTTTGTAGAACCTGTAGTAAAATTTGGTCTCGTAGATTTGGAATTGAGCCAAGTTTTTTTTGAGAAGTTGATTCCTCCTATATTGAACGAAAAGTGACTGAAATTTGATGAATTTGAAATATGACCAATTTTGTGTTTAAAACTGTTTTAAATCCTTAATAAAAAATAGAAAATTATGAAGTATATACTATTGCTTTTAATCTGCGTTTTCACAAATGAAATCTCAATTTATGCTCAGGGATTATCTATTGAAGGTAAGTGGAAATATAAACTTGAAGACAATAAGGAATTTAGAAAATCAGAGTTTAATGATTCTGGTTGGAAAGAGCTTAAAAATTTGAGTTGGCAGGATAACCTCAATACAACCACAAATCGATTACTTTGGATTCGAAAAGGGGTATTCATCCCCTCAACGTTAAAAAAAGAATTTGAAAAAACGGGGGTTCTAAATTTAAGTATGGGTAAAATTGAACAATCTGACGAAACCTATCTAAATGGAAAATTGATTGGTTCGACAGGTTCAGGTGCATCCTACAGGAATTATTTGATTCGAAAAGATGATATTCTTTGGGATAAGCAAAACACTATTGCAATTCGGATTGGACATTGGGGAAGGTTTTCCATGTCTAAAACACCAATCTTAAAAGCTGCCGAACCAGAATATTTCTTTGTCTATTCTGCCAGTCTTAAAAATGCAGACCTAAAGAAACCGATGCTGAATAAAGAAATCGTTTATCAATTGTCGGTTGAAAACAAATCATACAAAATTGCCAGTGGGGAATTAAGGGCTGATTTCTTCAATTTTGAAGGAACACAAATATTCTCCAATCAAAAAAGTGTGAACCTTTCTGTTGGGGCCAACAGTTTCGAATTTCCATACAAATCTTCTTCACCATTTGTAAAAGTTGTGTATTCATTATCAATACCAGAATACAATTATAAAGGAGAATGGAATGGCGAATTTGGCTATGAAAACGTTGTTTATAAAAGAGTTCAGCCTGTTATAACTTATAAATCCAATCAAAAATATCAGGCAGGAGGCCTGGAAAATGTTCAGGTAAACGGATGGTTGGGCGATAAGCTAAATGCAAATATCGAACAACGGTTGCATAAAGTAGATGAAGATGCTTTGCTGGCTGGGTTTATCAACCGGCCGGGAGCCCATTCCTGGATTGGCGAACATATTGGTAAATTTCTTGAAGCTGCCTGCAATGCTTATGCCAACAGCGACGATTCAGGGCTGAAAATCCAAATCGACCGAAGTGCTCAACAGCTCATAGCAGCCCAATTGAGCGATGGCTATTTGGGAACGTATGATTTGGATAGCCAATGGACAAGTTGGGATGTTTGGTCGCATAAATACGATATGGTTGGATTGCTCAGGTACTACGAACTTTCAGGTTTTGAACCTGCTCTTGAAGCTTGCAGGAAAATTGGAAATATACTTTGCCAGGAATTCGGTGATGGTAAAGGGCAAAAAGATATAATCAAAGCAGGAGCGCATGTGGGAATGGCTGCAACCAGTGTTTTGGATCCAATGACCGATTTATACCGTTTTACCGGAAACAAAAAATACCTAGATTTTTGCTATTATATTATCAAAAGCTACAACAATCCACAGGGACCGAGAATCATTTCCACGCTCGATTCAATTGGCAGGGTAGATAAAACAGCCAATGGGAAAGCCTATGAAATGCTTTCGAATATTGTTGGCATCACAAAATTGTATCGGCTTACAAATAACCAACAATTCCTGAAACCGGCATTAGCTGCCTGGAATGATATTGTTGCCAAACGAGAATACATTACCGGTACAACGAGTTCATTCGAACATTTTCAGGATGATCACATTTTACCGGCCGGCCGGGATTCAAACATGGGCGAAGGTTGTGTCACAACTACGTGGGTCCAACTTAATTATCAATTGTTCTGCATTTTTGGCGAGATGAAATACCTCGACGAGATTGAGCGTTCGGTATATAATCACCTGATTGGTGCCGAAAACCCGATAACCGGCGGTGTTAGTTATTATACGCCACTGATGGGAGCAAAACCTTATGGAACCAGCATTTCTTGTTGTATGTCGAGTGTGCCAAGGGCAATAGCCATGATACCTCTATTTGCCAATGGAGAAATTGACAATAAACCGGCATTTTTCCTTTATCAACGTGGCGATTACACAACGATACTTAATGACACTAAAACCTCCGTTGAATTTAAAACTGAAACCAGTTTTCCTCGAAATGGGAATGTTGTAATCATTGTAAATCCTGAAAAATCAGCAAAATTCAGTGTGCTTTTCCGCAAGCCTTATTGGGCTGAAAACTTTGTTTTAA
>JBGSWA010000331.1:0-5183 GCA_041752645.1 Gillisia sp.
ATAAGGACCGCCTACTTCAAAAAAATGTAAAAATATGCCAAGATCAGTAAATTCAGTTGCTAAAAGAGCCAGAAGGAAAAAGGTCCTAAAGCTAGCAAAAGGTTACTTTGGACGTCGTAAAAACGTCTGGACAGTAGCAAAAAACGCGGTTGACAAAGCGATGTTATACGCTTATAGAGACCGTAAGACCAAGAAAAGAAATTTTCGTTCACTTTGGATCATCCGTATTAATGCCGGAGCCAGATTGTACGGGATGTCTTATTCTCAATTCATGGGAGGTGTAAAAGCTAACAATATTGACTTAAACCGAAAGGTATTAGCCGATTTAGCTATGAACCATCCTGATGCGTTTAAAGCTATTGTTGACAAAGTAAAATAAATTAAATACCCGATTAACGTTCTTATCTAAACAATCCCGCCCGAAAGAGCGGGATTGTTTTTTTACAACTGTTTTCTGCTGCAACCAGGAAAAATTTACCCCTTTGATATCCTCAACTCAATGTTACCTGCCTTGAAGGTTGCAACACCCTAAAAAAATTTTTCGATAATTCGTATAATTCCGCTAAAAGAAATCTGCGCAATCTTTGCATTTAAAACGGGCAGTGATCTTATGCAGAAAACGAAATCCACTATTGATATTCTATCTTACCCGCCTTATTTATTCCTGAAAATTTAGCACTTCTCAAAAGTTTTTAAAAGTAATGAAGACCGGGGGAAACATCCTTTCCTCTGATGTATTCTCAATAATTCTAATGTTTCTTATAAAAACATTGCGCTAAAAGAGCACAGTGACAATGGAGGGGATTTTGCATGATCCCTATCATTTCCACCGAGCACCAATAGAATCCAAATTTCAGGTTTTTTGTTTTTTCTTTTTTGCCGCTGGAAAAAGTACATTATTCAAGATAAGACGGTAACCCGGGGAAGTGGGATGAAGTTCCAATTCGGTTTTGGGATCCCCTACCCTATGCTGGTAATCCTCCGGGTCGTGTCCTGCATAGAAAGTAAAAAAACCCTTTCCTTTAATTCCATGAATGTATCGCGCTTCCCCATTGAGTTTATTCTCACCCAATACCAGGACGGTCGATTTTAAGCTCGAAGGGTCAAAGGCGGTAGTTTGCCCCATAAAGCCTTTTACAAGAACGGTGTGATTTTGATTTAACATAGTAGGCACAGGATCCCATTTTGCGGAAAATTCCATCAAGGTAAAATAATCATTCTCCATAGAAATTTGACGTTTATCGGTCATATCTATGGAAGAAAACTCATAAACCATCGGGCTTCTCTCAAGAGTAAAATCGGTAAAGGCAAAGCTTTTATCATAATTTAATTTTGCCTGATATCCTGGCTCACTAGGATCCCCATCAAACATAGCTTCAGCAATATCCACAGCTTCGGCGGCCAGAGCTATATCAAAACTGTCGGTGGCACTGCACATGGCAAACATAAACCCGCCCCCTATTACAAAATCCTTGATTTTTAATGCTACGGCTAATTTTTCTTCTGATACTTTCTTATACCCAAGTTTTAAGGCCAAAGCTTCGGCTTCTGCCTTTTCCTGAATGTACCAGGGGGTCGTCCTGTAATTCCTGTAGAATTTCCCATATTGCCCGGTAAAATCTTCATGGTGCAAATGCAACCAATCAAATAATAACAAGGCATCGGATAATACTTCCTCATCGTAAATAGTTTCATAGGGAATTTCCGCATACCCGAGCACCATAGTAACAGCATCGTCCCATGGTTTATTTCCCTGCGGAGCATAAACAGCTATTTTAGGAGCTTTCTCAAGGATAACCGCCTCCATATTGCTGGAGGGACTCTGAATCCCATCCAATATGGATTGCACCTTAGTATCGCTGATAATTTCAAAGGAAACTCCACGGATCTGGCATTCCCGGCGCAATGCATCCGTATCTGAGATCAAAAAAGAACCTCCGCGGTAATTTAAGAGCCACTGGACATTTAATCCGTTTTCTAGGGAATAATAGGTGATCCCATAAGCTTTTAAATGATTGGTTTGTCCCTTGGCATCCATCGGTATCAGGATTCCTGAGGCAAACAAACAGGGGAAAGACAATAATAAGAACAGCATAAGAACTAATTTTCTAATGCTATTCCTGTCGATTTTCTGAAATTTTAAATAAAATTGTTCGCTTGAAAAACCTGGGATTAATTGGTGCCAGGACAGACCGTAAGGAGTGGCGCTGCTTCCCGGAGTTTTGATTCTAGAAAGGCACGTCATTATCCTCATCCTCACTATCTCCATTGATGGAACTGCCAAATGCCTCATCTGCACTTGGATTTGGCAATTTGGATCTTTTAAAGGTATCGTCATTTGCCGCTTCATTCATTTTTGAGTTAAACTCGAAGGGAGAGTCAAAGTCATCTAAGTTATCAAATTTTCCGAGATGACCAACAAATTTCAATCGAATGCTTTCCAGGCCACCATTCCGGTGTTTGGCCACGATAAATTCCCCCTGACCCGCAGTAGGTGAACGTTCTTCGTCGTCCCATTCATCGATTTTGTAATATTCCGGTCTGTAGATAAATGAAACGATATCGGCATCCTGCTCTATTGCTCCAGATTCCCTCAAATCGCTCAATAAGGGACGTTTGCTCCCTCCACGGGTTTCAACAGCACGGGACAATTGAGAAAGCGCGATTACCGGAATATTGAGTTCTTTTGCAAGGGCTTTTAAATTCCTGGAAATGGTTGAAATTTCCTGTTCCCGGTTTCCTCCTTTCACAGAACTCCCGGCAGTCATCAACTGCAAATAATCTACAACAAGCAATTTAATTCCATGCTGAGAAGATAACCGTCTGGCTTTGGCTCTTAAATCAAAAATTGACAACGAAGGGGAATCATCTATAAACAACGGGGCCTTCTCCAGATCTTTTACCTTCACATTCAGCTGTTCCCACTCATGGGTTTCCAGGTTCCCGGTTCGCAACTTTTCGGAGGACAAGCCGGTTTCAGAGGATATTAATCGGGTGATCAATTGCACTGCGGACATCTCCAGGGAGAAAAAGGCAACGGGGATATTGTGTTGTACCGCAATATTCCTGGCCATAGATAAGGTAAGGGCCGTTTTACCCATCCCGGGACGGGCAGCGATAATAATTAAATCACTTGGCTGCCAACCTGAGGTCAATTTATCGAGTTTGTCAAAACCGGAAGGCACCCCACTTAAACCTTCTTTATTTGAAATTTCCTGAATCCTGTTTTTTGCCTGAATTACCAAACTGTGTGCAGTTTCTGAGGATCGTTTGATGTTCCCCTGGGTCACTTCGTATAATTTGGATTCCGCCGTATCTAAAAGATCAAAAACATCCGTAGCTTCATCGTAAGACTGTTCTATGATTTCATTGGAAATCTTGATCAAACTCCGCTGAATGAATTTCTGTAATATTATACGGGCGTGAAATTCAATATGCGCTGAAGAGGATACTTTTTGGGTGAGTTGAATGAGGTAATATTCCCCCCCGCTTTGTTCTAATTTTCCATCCTTCCGCAGTTGATTGGAAACTGTTAATAAGTCGATCGCCTCGGTATTTTCAAAGAGCTTAATTATGGCTTCAAAAATATGTTTATGTGCCGTTTTATAAAAAACATCTGCATGGAGAATATCGATAATCTCATCGACACCTTTTTTATCGATCATCATTGCGCCCAGCACAACCTCTTCCAAATCAACAGCCTGAGGTGGAATTTTTCCTTTCTCAAGATTTATGACATTGGTTGGGTTGTGTTTTAGGTTTTGAGTGGCACTGACTTTTTCCATAGGACTAATGTAAAAAAATTGTCAAGACAATCTCATAGAAATTGAACCGACTTAGTTAACAGGTAATTGACAATTCACCTGTTAATAACTTTGTTTATTTGTTAATAAGGCCAAAAAAATTCCGAAGCAGGAACCTCGGAATTTTTTAAAAGGTTATGTATAAAGAATTAATCCTTAAAGACTCCCATACTGGTATATTTTTCCATTCTCTTATCAACCAACTCTTTTGGTGATAAGTTTTTCAAGGCTTCATGGGCCGTTAAAATTGCATGCTTCACACTTTCAAAAACTTCTTCTCTATTTCTATGTGCTCCGCCTAAAGGCTCTTTTACAATTTCATCGATCAATTTCTGCTTCTTCATATCCTTGGCTGTAAGCTTCAGGGCTTCCGCTGCTATTTCCTTATACTCCCAGCTGCGCCATAGTATAGAGGAACAGGATTCGGGTGAAATTACCGAATACCAGGTGTTTTCTAGCATTAAAACAGTATCTCCCACTCCTATCCCCAAAGCTCCACCACTGGCGCCTTCGCCAATAATTACAACTATGATGGGAACCTTTAGCCTGGACATTTCCAATATATTCCTGGCTATAGCTTCTCCTTGTCCGCGTTCTTCTGCTTCCAATCCCGGATAAGCCCCCGGAGTATCAATCAGGCTAACGACAGGAACCCCAAATTTTTCAGCAGATTTCATCAACCTAAGTGCTTTGCGGTAACCTTCGGGATTTGCCATACCAAAATTTCGCAATTGCCGGGTTTTGGTATTATATCCTTTTTGTTGCCCAACGATCATAAAACTTTGATCTCCAATTTTACCCAGTCCGCCAATCATTGCCTTATCGTCTTTTACATTGCGATCCCCGTGGAGTTCCAAGAATGTATTTCCGCAGATGGCATTAATATAGTCTAAAGTGTATGGGCGGTTTGGATGCCTTGAGAGTTGAACATGTTGCCAGGCAGTGAGATTTTTATAGATCTCCTTTTTTATTTCCGTCAATTTTTTCTCTATCTGCCTACAGGTTGCAGTTACATCAACATTGCTCTCAGACCCTATATTACAGGCCTTTTGATACTGTTCTTCTAACTCTTTAATGGGTAATTCAAAATCCAAATATTCCATGTTAAGTTTGAGTGGTTTTATTAGCCTACAAATATAACAAACTTTAAAAGGAAGATTTCCCAGATAACTTATTAATTTTCCGTTTTGTTTTCAGATATCCGTTTAGGATAACAGTAGTAAGGATTATGGCTGCACCGAGGTAGAACCCAGGATCCATTTGTTCCTTATTTCCGAAAACCAAAAAAGCGAGGAAGATGCCATAAACAGGTTCCAGATTAACAGTGAGCATCACGGTATACGGGCTTAAATGCTTCATCACTGCCACTGAAGCTATAAA
>JBGSWA010000332.1:0-4670 GCA_041752645.1 Gillisia sp.
AAAACATCACCAGGCACGGCATTGGTGCTATGCCTGGAGGATAGGAAAGGAAACCCACCTTTTTAGGGCGAATGATGATGGGGAGCCTTCAAATACAGCCGGAATGCCTATTTACGGGCAGATCCAATCCTTTGAACTCACTGATATTCTGATCGTTGTGGTGAGGCATTTTGGCGGAATAAAATTAGGGGTTGGCGGCCTGATCAACGCTTATAAAACCACGGCCCAAATGGCATTGGAAAGCTGCAAGATTGTCAGGAGAACCATAGACGAGGTTTTTGTACTGAAATTTGAGTATCCGGAAATGAACCTGGTGATGAGGGTAATTAAAGAGCGAAAGTTGAATATTATTAAACAACAGCTGGAATTAAATTGCGAGATCCAGCTTTCTGTCAGAAAAAAAATTTCCAAAGAAATTTTTCAAATATTTGAGTCGATCTACAAGGTTGAAATAAAAAATTTGGAAGATTAATGCTTCAGTTTATCCAAAATATAGCTGGGGCACCGAATAGGGCGTCTTGTTTTTGCATCCATAAAAACCAATACCGTGGTAGCGCTTGTTATCATTTCGTTTTCCTGGTTATAGACCTCGTAATTAAATTCAATTTTTACCCGGGGAACCCTGGCTAGATTGGTTTCAATTCTTAAAACATCTTCAAATCTAGCAGGTTTGATAAATTTAAATTGCATTTCATAAACCGGCAGCATCACTCCCTGATTTTCCATCAACCTATAGGAAATTCCAAACTGATCAAGCCATTCCAACCGGGCAATTTCAAGGTATTGTGCATAATTGCCGTGATGCACGACTCCCATTTGATCGGTTTCCGAATATCTGACTTTAACATAGGTGTGTTGTTTTTTCATAAGAAATTAATCAGCTTTTTATAATTGCTTTTTGTACTTTCATAGCCGGAAGGAAGTATGCATAAAATTTTATTAAAAGTCAAGTGCTAAATGGCTTTTTTATTACATATTTTGTTCACATATTTGTTCTTCCGAAATTTGTGATGGATTTATTTTCCAACAACTTTAGAGTCAACAATTAACCAATACTAACCCAAATTTATAGCATGTCAAAAACTGCGCAATCAGTTTGGAATAGCTGTCTAGCTTTTATCAAAGATAACATAACCCCCCAAGCCTACAAAACCTGGTTCGAACCGATACAAGCAGTAAAACTTACCGATTGTGCGTTGAGCATACAAGTTCCCTCCAAATTTTTTTATGAATGGCTGGAAGAGCATTACGTAAAATTGTTGAAGGTGTCCCTCACCAAGGAATTAGGTGAGAAAGCCAAATTGGTTTATGTGATCCGGATGGAAAACACCTACGGGAACAAACTTCCCTTCACCGAGAAAATCCCGAGTACCCAGCGCAGCCACATGGTTTCACAGGAAGTAGATGTCCCTGTAAAAAACAAAAGCGCGGAACTAAGGAATCCTTTTATCATTCCCGGAATCAGGAATATAAAAATAGAGTCTCAACTAAACCCAAATTACAATTTCGAGAATTTCCTTGAAGGGGATTCAAACAGATTGGCCCGATCGGCAGGGCTGGCAGTTGCCAACAAACCAGGTGGGACCTCCTTTAACCCCTTGCTTATTTTTGGAGGGGTGGGTTTAGGAAAAACACATTTAGGCCATGCCATTGGAGTTGAAATCAAGGATAAACACCCTGAAAAAACGGTTCTTTATATCTCTGCTGAAAAATTTACCCAACAATATATAGAATCTGTAAAGAAGAATAACCGGAATGATTTTATTCACTTTTATCAGATTATAGACATCCTTATTGTGGATGACATTCAACTGCTCTCGGGAAAAGTGGGAACACAGGATGTGTTTTTCCATATTTTCAACCACCTGCACCAAAACGGAAAACAGGTAATTTTAACAAGCGATAAAGCTCCTGTGGATATGCAGGATATAGAGCAACGCTTATTGTCAAGATTTAAATGGGGCCTGTCTGCTGAGCTGCAAAATCCAGATTTTGAAACCCGTGTTTCCATTATAAAAAGCAAATTATACCGGGATGGGGTAGAAATGCCCATAGATATCGTCGAATTCCTGGCAAATAACATCAAGACCAATATCCGGGAACTCGAAGGGGCCATCATTTCCCTTATCGCCCATTCCTCTTTTAACAAAAAGGATATCACCCTGGAGCTGGCAAAAAAGATCGTTGACAACTACGTTAAAAACACCAAGCGGGAAGTATCCATAGATTACATTCAGAAAATTGTGAGCGATTATTTCCAGATGGATGTAGAAACCCTGCAATCTAAAACCCGTAAACGCCACATTGTGCAGGCGAGGCAGCTGGCTATGTTTTTCGCCAAAAAATTCACAAAAGCTTCCCTGGCTAGCATTGGAAGTCAGATAGGAAAACGCGATCACGCAACCGTTCTCCATGCTTGCAAAACGGTAAATAATCTTGCGGCCACCGATAAACAATTCAAGAAATTTGTTGAAGACCTCAATAAAAAACTAACCTTATAATATTCTAATATTATTTTTATGAAAACCAACGTTTTAATGGTGTGTCTGGGGAATATTTGCAGATCACCTTTGGCCGAAGGAATTCTGAGATCCAAGGTGAATCCGGAAAAAGTCCACGTGGACTCTGCAGGCACTGGCGATTATAATATAGATATTATTCCCGACCCCCGATCTCTTGCGGTTGCAAAGCTTCATGGCCTGGACATCTCCCTGCAACGCGGAAGACAATTTCAGGCTGAAGATTTTGACAGGTTCGATCTTATTTACGCAATGGATCATTTCAATTTCGAAGATGTTATTTCCCTGGCGAGAAATCAAACAGATAAAAATAAGGTGCACCTTATTTTGAACGAGGTTTTTCCCGGAGAAAATGTCGATGTCCCCGATCCCTACAGGGGAGCCAATCCTGAATTTGAAAAGGTTTTCAAGATGCTGGAAGAGGCCTGTGAAATTATCGCCTCCAAACTAAAGGAATCCTAATTTTTTGTCTTTCTGAATTAAATTACAATTTTCAATCTCCATGGCGCAAGCACCCTTTCAATATTCCGGTAAATTATATTTAATCCCCACTACCTTGGGGGAATCCAATCCCCTGGAGGTTCTTCCCATTTCAATTACCAAAATAATAGAAAAGGTAGATTTCTATATTGTTGAAAATGAAAAAACGGCCAGAGCCTCGATAAAACAGGTCGTCCCGGAAAAAAGTCAGCCCCTGTTAAAATTGAGTGTTCTCAATAAATTTACCGAAATAAGCGCCCTGTCCTCCTTTTTAGACCCCTGCAAGGAAGGGGTTGATGTTGGCCTGTTAAGTGAAGCAGGATGTCCGGGAGTGGCCGACCCCGGGGCTGAAATAGTAAAGCTCGCACACCAAATGGGAATTCGCGTGATCCCGATGGTAGGGCCTTCTTCCATTTTACTCGCTATGATGGGAAGTGGGATGAACGGGCAGAGTTTTACATTTCACGGATACCTTCGCATAGACAGGAAGGACAGGAAACACGAGCTTAAAGCTCTGGAGCGAATTTCTTCAGAAAAAAACCAGGCACAAATATTTATTGAAACCCCTTACCGGAACAACAATTTACTGGAGGACCTCAAGCAAATTCTGAACCCGGCAACCCAACTATGCATTGCCTGTGATCTAACCTTGTCCTCAGAGATTATTATGACAAAATCCATTTCCGATTGGGGGAAAACAAAAATAGACCTTCATAAAAGGCCTACTATTTTTGTGATTCAGAAAGAGCTTTAAATCCGTTGCAGGGCTGCTTTTGCTTTTCGTTCGGGCTCTACAAAAGAGGTGTCGTAGCCTGCGAATCTCTTGATATAAAACCCAATGCTGGTTCCAAAGGCATCCCTGAAGGAATTGGCGCCCCAGCTTCTCAAATATTTTTTGACACTTCCGGGTCCGGCCAAATGCGCTGCTGCCAGGATCCCGGATTCGGTGATCTCAATTCCATTGATTTTTTTTCCAGCAAACCGGGCGATATCCCTTCTTAAGATCCATTTGTTCCGGGAGGCATTGGCATAAAATGCAGCTTCCTGAAGCTCAGGGGTATCCATAAATAATTGAATATCATGGATTCCAATTAATTTCAAGGTGCCTTTTCCAAATTGGTATTTCCCCAAATATCCATATTGATTCACAATTTTGTAATTCCCTCGGGATTCTTTAAAAGCAACCGCCTCTTTAAAACCAATATAGGATTTGCCTAAGTTTGGACTGAGCTTTATTTCAGGGGTTTCAAATAAGGCATTTTCCTCTAATGTATTAACCCGGTATTCAAAAGTATCATCGGTGGTGGTAGCGTACATATCCAGGTTTGCAACTTTTTTTGTTGAAAAACTCAAAAATATAAAACCAGCTATGACTGGTAGAACTGAAAATTTTACAATTTTCCTTCTCATAATTTATTGATTCTGAAAGGTTAATAGTCCAAGTGACCCCTCTCAATTTCGCCGTGCAAAGATACAACAATTTTTAATAATTTGATGTACAGACTCTTAAATAATTCATAAAGGTATTCAGGGTCATTTTTTGCCAGGGAATTAACTATACAGAAATCCATTGAGGCTGCAATTTTAGCGCTTCGGGCCTTCTCTACCGGTTAATTCCCTGTTTGTTTATCCATCGCACATAGGCCTGCTTGTTGCGGTTGTGCTGGGCGA
>JBGSWA010000333.1:0-4721 GCA_041752645.1 Gillisia sp.
TTGTAAAACCAAAATAGTGAGAAAAACTCCAATACCCTTTTCTCATCCGAATAAATAGAATGCAGATAATTATCCAAGGCCCTATTTATTTTTTTAAAGACATTATCATAACCGAAAGAATTATTAGAGGGGATAATTGTGTCCGAAAATCTTTTTTTCCACTCCGGGAAGTATGTGAACAATAATTTTTCGAAGGAAAGAATCTCATCCTTGATGAAAACCTTATAAAAGAAATAGGTTGCCATCACCTGCTCCGAAACCCTGGCATTGCTATATTGTATCTCTACAAGTTCCCTTTTCTCCAATTCATCAATTGCTTCGTTGAATTCGTGGTATTCCAGTTCGAAATTTCCAAGCACCTCTTCCATAAATTTCTTATTGCTCCGGTCAATGGAGTAGAAGAAGGAAATTATCCCAAGGGTTTTAATCAAAGTTTTTTCCCCGAAAATGTCAAAATCTTTGATGAAGGTCTGAAAGTATGAATCATACAAATCAGAAACATCCCCTAATAAAAATGATTCCTGTCTTAGTTTCGCTATTCTGGCAGCCATTACAGCCAGTCTTGCATTTCCATCTGCAACTTCTACAATACGTTTATGATACTTCGGATTTCTGATCTCAAAGGAGGGACTACTTACCAGTTCAATAATTTCTTCATCGGTGAACTTTTGTAGAACTATTTTATAGGGATCAAATTCATAACATTCGTTTAAAATATCCAGTAATGCATAATCCCTTACGGTAATTACAAGTTTTATTTTGCCTTTTCGAATTTCCTTAAATACACCTAAAATTTGCTTGAAGTTGATAAGCTGCCGGTTGGCATCATCGATAAGTAAAATATAGTTTTGGTCCCACTGTAAATGGATTTTTAAATCTTCCGAAATATCCTGATCCTTTTTAGATATAGCCAAAGCAGTAAAATCCGGGTTTGTTGATAAAAAGTTTTCGATTCCTTCCAAAGCGAGCTTGGTTTTACCTACACCCGGGAAACCTGAAATAATAAGCAGATTCTGAGATGTTAATACAGTTTCTATTTCTGCTAATTCTGCTTTTCGATGTAAAAAATCGTTGTTTAAAGGAGTAGAAAGTTTGCCGGCTTTATTATCATATTCCTCTATAAAATGTGGAAGAGGTAAAAGCTGCCCTGTGTCCAGGGGTATTCCCAAAATATCCTTTGCAAGGATTAAATATTTTGAATAGATCTCCAGGGCAAACCAATCCAGGCCAATCAACTCAATTTTAACTTTTATGGATTCGGCATACCGGGTAATTTCGGTTTCATCTGCTACATTTAGTCGTGAGTTAAAGCAAATGATTATTTTGTGAACCTGATCGGCCGGGACCCCTGTTTTGGTAGGATCCAAACATTTATCTATATCCTCCTTAATTTTATCTACCAATCCGCCAGCTTTGGTTGTAAATTCTACATACCTCAGGCTTCCATCCGTAAGCCGAAAAAAAGTGTCCGGTGTTCCCTTTACAGTTTTCTGTTTTCCCAATTGACTCCCCGTTCTATTGATACTCGAGAATTCTCTTTCTCTGAGTGCTAAATAGATATCACAAAGATTTTGGAAGGCTGCACTGTCAATGCCTATAAGCTGCCGTTCAATAAGTTTTAATCGTCCATTCATGCCTACGGTTGATTTGTTGGTTAATTAAGGTGCCCTTTGAGAAGAGTTGAAGGTTTAAAATTATGATTTGGATTTTATTTAAAGCATCAATTGTGGAATTAAATTCCCTGATCCCTATAGTTCCCCCTTTTCCTGAGAAATCACGGTTGGTAGAAACATCCACCAGGATTGGAGTTTTTTTTGAGGTTATTAAGAATTTTTATCGATCCATCTTTTGTTCCAAACGATCCTATATTTTCCAAGATGTTCTGGTATTCCTCCGGAAATATCGATGGTTTTAATTTGCTTTGTGTTATTTATTTCAATGGTTGCAACGAGCTCAGGGATTAATCCTGAATTCCTGAGATTCCTTACCCTCATGTCCGTATCGTATATGAAAATGCGTAGAGATCTTATTGGCAAATACCTTTTCAATGATAAACGGCCACATTGTTTTCTTGAAAATTTAATGGTTTGAGATACGATTTTCCTCTTGTTAGACCTTATGACTTTTTGAATGTTGTCCTGAAATTGTGGTTTTATAATCACCCTTGCATCCTGAATTACAACGAAATTACCCTTGGAATGTATCCGGGTTTCCCGGATATAGAAAGCAATTGGAAAATGTGTAACCCTGAACTTTCTCCATTCCAATGGTATGTTGGTTTTAATGATGCTTAGGATCGTGCCGATTTTATATATGAATTTTGGGAACTTAAATTTTGGTATAAAATAAAGCAGGTCACTTTCCAAAACTCCCTTGTAGGCCTCAAATTTTGTTTCATTTTTTTCTCGCAATTCCTTGAGCCTATTAGCATCATAAGCTGCCCAACCTGTGGGAGAATGTTTATTGTGGGCTGAATGAAGAGAAAAAAATATTCTATCATAAGATTTGGTTAAACTCTCTGCCCAATAGGCTGTTGTAAAACAATACCAGTTCACTTTTTTAAAATCCCAATTATCATTTTTAGCATAAATTATAAGTTGCTTTTTATCCTGCATTGCTGTGCTGTCAAGACAATTGGATATGGTCCAACCTGGCCCGTTCGCCTTGGCTTGTAGTTCTTCCAACAACAAGGTTTGAGGGATTTTTATCTTATACTTTTTAAAGTAATTCGTATTTGTGAAGCAAAAAATTTTAAAAGCAAGGCAAAATCCGTTGGAGATATCCAGGGTTCCGTCTAAAGTATCAATAATTTTCCTGGTGGGTATTTTAGCTTTATTACCCTTCCTGTCTATGTAAGTGATATCAATGTCCGAAAACACTATTTTACCATGAGCTATACCGTTTCTTACATTATGTAGATACATTGGTTCTATAAAATGAAGCCCATGTTTTTTCAATTCTTCTACGGAATTGAAAAGATCAAGTCCATCTGTACCTTTTTTATCTTTTATCCAATGATATTTCGCAAGGATATAGCATAATATATAAAAAGGGGTTTCATATAACTTAAGTAATGTATAATGAATGTCTTTGTCAATAAAATTAATTAAATCATTATGCTCTTTGGGAAGTAATATATCATGGACGGGTTTATTATTAATTTCGGTCAGAACTTGTTTGCGATACTTAAAAGAGATTCAGTATCGCTGAGAATAGCGGCTAAAATTTTAGGGTCAATACGCTTAATTCTTTCTAGCTCATTAAGGTATTGAGCATAAGCTTCTTTGGAATAATACTTTTGGGGTGATTGATCCAAGTAATTAATTAAACTTAAGTAATCCATGCATTTAGAAAAATCAGTTCCAGGAAATTCTTTAAATAATCTTTCTCTCCATTCCTCATGTAATTGTGCTGTTGCCGGATTATTTCTTATTAACATAATTATATGACTTAATGCCTAATTCACTGCTTTGCCAAAATTCAGGAGTTAATTTTTCTCAAATAATGATGGACAAAGAACAGGTTTTTCTATTTTAAAAGTTGTACTGTCTGGTGCCAATAATAGTAAGAAGATTTATCTGGTTGTTTTTTCAGGCGCATCAGAAAGTTCCATTTTTGATCTTCAATATTTAAATCTTTAATGTCCTGTCCTTTGTAATAACTAATAGGAGAAAGATCATTGACCTTTATTTTAGCAGCTAGGTAGGCTATTCGTGCAGTTGCAGATACTGCATCATCAATCCTGAAATTGCCTGCCATCAAAAAACCCGTCCCAAAGGCAATGATCCCTCTTTGCAATTCTTTAAAATTTAATTTTTCTCCATCTGTGCCACGTTCTCTCTTTGCAAATATTAAACACGTATCAATAGTGTCCTGCAAAACCACTTCTGTAGTGAGATCAACTCCTGGATTTTCATTTTTCCGGTAGGCTATTTCTTGGTCAGCAAATACTTGGAAACTGGCGGAAACTATTTCCATGGTTTCAATTTTCTCGAATAACTTGCTCAGGTCAAATAGCTGTTTGCAAATTTCCATGGAAAACGGTTGTTTATCTTTTCCTTTGAAATAAGGAATTCCGATAGTGTTTGGTGCGAAAGCGGTTAATTTATCCCCCGTGATAGAATCAATAGATGGTACCTGAACTAAAGTCTCTTTGACGGTTTCAATCCATTTTGTAACCACTGGTTTTTCAATTAATTCTGGATAAATTGAATCTTCAATGAGTACATCTAATAATATAGTACCTGAGCCTACACGCGATGAAAGAAATGAAAACTTATAATGGGCTTTTGGTACCCCAGGTTGATAGCTTCGGTGCGCATCCAATTCAAATCCTGTAAAATTAGAGGTATTAATTACTTCTTCCAGGATTTTCTCCAACTCACCTAGTTCTGTTTTACAAATAATATCAATATCTATTGAAAATCTGTTTCCTTCCTCTAATAAAAGGACCAAACTGGTACCACCTTTAAACACAAAATCAAGCCCATTGTTTTTTAAACGCTCCAACAAATGTAGGGCGTATATCATTTTTTCAAGAATGATTTTGTCAATCCGCTTGTGGTTTTTTTGTCTTTTAAATTCCTCAAGCCACTCATCTGTAAAACATTTTTCTTTAATCATTCAATAATATCTTTTACAAGGTGGGACATGTGATTCATCATGAATTGCTTGATTTCTAGTTCACTTTCTCTTCGCTTTGCATAGCTGAAAAGTTTAGT
>JBGSWA010000334.1:0-12114 GCA_041752645.1 Gillisia sp.
GCCATTGCACAAAGATGCAATGCAGCAGTGCCATTTGAAACAGCGACGGCATATTTACTTCCTACATAATTGGCGAAAGCATCCTCAAATTCTGCTATTTTTGGCCCTTGGGTTAAATAATCAGATTTAAGGGTTTCAACAACAGCCTGAATATCTTCAACAGTAATATTTTGCCTGCCATATGGAATTGGACCAGAGTTGACTCTTACCGGGGAAACTTGAAGAGATTCTTTATTTATTTTTTCAAAACTCATTTTTTTAACTGTTTAGCTTTTGCTGTTTAGGGTTTATTTCCTCTTTAAGCTTAAATCATAACACTTCTCACTCTTCACCAATCCTAAACTTTAAATGTTGGATCAACATGTTCAATTATCAAACTCCTGAGATCTTCTATGCTTTCCCATTTTTCATTTTCTGCAGAATTATACTGAAAACCAGGTTGCACTTTCACCGCTTTGAAATTATCGATAAATTCCTGTAATTTCCACTTATGATTCGAGGGTAAAATAGTGTAATATTTCCCTAAATCGTAGGTATAATAAGAATCAGAAGAAGTGATCATTTCCTCGTGGATTTTTTCACCGGGGCGAATTCCTACTACAGGTTTTTCACATTCCGGGCCAATTGCTTCCGCGACATCGGTTATTTTATAAGAGGGTATTTTCGGAACAAATATCTCACCACCCCACGCATGCTCTAAAGCATGCATTACCATATCCACTCCACCCTGCACGGAAATATTGAACCGGGTCATTGTGGGATCGGTAATTGGCAATACCCCTTCTTTTTTCCTTTTCAGGAAAAATGGAATTACAGAACCATTGGAGCCCATCACATTTCCATATCTAACCACCGAAAATTTAATTGGATTCCATCCTGTAATGTTGTTTGCAGCCACAAATAATTTATCTGAAGCAAGTTTTGTCGCTCCGTATAAATTAATAGGCGCTGCTGCCTTATCGGTAGATAAGGCAACCAACTTTTTAACTTCCGTTTCCAAAGATGCATTTATAACATTTTCGGCTCCCATGATATTTGTCTTCACACATTCCATAGGATTATATTCCGCAATTGGCACATGTTTCATCGCTGCGGCATGGATAACATAATCGATACCCTTAAAGGCCCTTTTTACCCTTTCAAAATCACGCACATCCCCAATAAAGAATCTCAATTGAGGGAATTGGTCTGTGGGATAGTCCTGCGCCATTTCAAACTGCTTTTGCTCATCCCGGGAGAAAATAATTATTTTTTTTACCTCAGGATATACCTTTAAAATATGGGCTGTTAAAGCCTTACCTAAAGACCCTGTACCCCCTGTAATTAATATTGATTTGTCTTTTAACATCTATTTACAATTTATTAAAAAATTAATTCATTATATTCAATAGCTACTCTACTTACATATTTTTCAATAGAAAACTTTTGCTCAAAACTAGTTATACTGTTTCTAGAAATCTGACTAAATTTCTCAGGATCTAGATCCATGGCCTTTAATATTATTTTAGTGCTTTCAATTTCATCCTTAAAATCTAATAAATATC
The DNA here is from genome assembly GCA_041752645.1 of Gillisia sp. Taxonomy (GTDB): domain Bacteria; phylum Bacteroidota; class Bacteroidia; order Flavobacteriales; family Flavobacteriaceae; genus Gillisia. The sequence continues at coordinate 1,545 of JBGSWA010000334.1, forward strand.
CATTATATCCGTCCTGAACAACCTCAGGAATACCTCCCACGTTAGAACCTAAAACAGGTAAACCTACCGACATGGCCTCAATTATTGAAATTCCCAAAGCCTCGTTATAAGAACTATTGATATAATAATCTGCTAAATCATAAAATGGAACCAGGTCTTCTTGGTAGCCTTTTAAGATAATACTACCTGTTAACCCTGACCTAATTACCTTGTTTTTTAACCCATTTTCTAAGGTTCCATTTCCTATGAGCCATAATTCCCAATTTACATTGGTTTTATTTACAATTGCAAAGATATCAATTAATCTATCAAGCCCCTTAATCTCAACAAATCTGCATGCGGTAACAAAAATAATTTTTTTATTTTTTTTTCTAATCGCTATATTTTTAGTCAAACCTATTATTCCTGAATAGATTACAGCTAAATTATTGTTTTTAAGCCTCCTGTATTTTTTGGCATTTTCAATTGTGCATTCTGATACCCCAACTACTTTGTTAGCAACCTTATTGTGAAAAAATTCCTCATAGAAACCACGCCAAGTTTTCAAATTTAGAGGTGTTATGTTTGGATCAAAGGAATTATGAATATTACCCACAACACAAAATTTTGTAAACAATCTCGTCAAACCTACTATTAATTTATCCGGAATAAAATTGGCCGAAACAATATCAATTTGGTTTTCTATAATAAATCTTCTTAATCCTAACACTGCTTTGAAAATATCCTTTCCCCCACTATAAGGAATTCTTTTTGTTAGTATACCTGCGTCAATGAAACGATCAAGCATATCCTCATTTGGGCCAAAATAAATTACTGTAACATTAAATATTTTATTCAAACCAGGGGATGTATGTAAAGTTAGATTTGAAATACCTCCAAAATGAAGATCCACTAATGTTATCAATAAATTATTTTTTCTTGAATTCATAAAATCCTTTAGGGTTTAGTTTTTATTATAATGTTTTTTAAGTCGAAAAAACTATCTAATTTTAAAAGATAACTTAACAATAAATACAATAATCCTCCCAACGACAACCCACAGATTATTCTAATAAAATCATGGTATTGAACTAATTTAATATCTAGAAAATAAACTGCTACACCTGGTAAAAGTGCTAAAACCAGTATTGGAATAATATCCTTAGCCTGCTGAAAAGCAGAATATCCAATAAATTTATTTGTAAAATGCGCATAAAAAAAGAAAGAAATTATCGACAATATTACTTGTGCATAAAGAAGACCAAAAATACCAAATTGCATTCCAATAATTACACCTAAAACCAATAAAGCTTTGTTAATTACTGTTAATTTTAGAAAGATATCACTTCTTCCTTTCACATTTAAAACATTTGAATTATAAGCTTGGATTGGATATAAAATTCCCGAAATACATAAAATTTGAAAATAAGGCACTGCTGGCAACCATTTTTCAGTAAATAAAAAACGAAAAATAGGCTCCGCCAGTACTGCGAGATATATCATTAAGGGGGCCACCACAAAAACAACCATTTTCATTAATTGTTTATAAACCCTTTTTAATCTGATATTATCATATTGAATTTCTGCAAACAAGGGATATGTCACTCTCCCTAATGCCATGGTTATATTAGAAACAGGAAGATTTTTCATTGAGTCGGCCCTCGTGTAAAAACCCACTTGGGTTGCCGAAAAATATTTACCAATTATTATTATATATAAATTATTAAAAATCTTTTCCAAAATAGAAGACAAAGTAATTTTATAACCAAAATTGAAGTGCTCTTTAAATTTTGGCACACTAAATACAAAACTTGGTGTCCACTTTGAGTAAATCCATAATTGCATACTTCGAAATGTAGCTGTTATAAGTTGATTCCATACAATACTCCAGACACCATATCCGGAATACGCCAGATATATACCAACTATCCCGCCCAAAATAACTGAAGGTAATGAGATTATTGTTTGGGTTTTAAAATTCATCTCTTTAGTCATTTTTGCCTGTTGCACTGCAGAAAAGGCAAAAATGATAAAACTCAAACAGTATAGTCTTATTATATCAATTAAAATGGGATATCCATAAAATTCGGCTACCAATGGTGCCGTAAAAAACATTATAAAATAAATTACTATACTGGAAAATAGATTGTAAAAAAACACTGTAGAGTAATCTACTTGATCCAGCTTTTTACTTCGTACAAGTGACTGTGTTAAACCGGCATTAAAAAGAGCGCTTCCTACTGCGTAAAAGACAGCAATCATCCCAATGAGTCCAAATTGTTCAGGTAACAATAGCCTTGCTAATATTGTGGAAACAACAAAGACTACAATTTGATTGCCAAACTGTTCTGCGAATGTCCAAACAATCCCTGAAGTAGCACGTTTTCTTAAAGACATTTAAATTTGTGTATCAATCTATTCATAAGTTTAAAGTTCCTGTAATTGTATGATTTTTCTAAAATATGCAGATTCTTTTATCAATTCTGGAAATGTACCTATTTCGGAGATCTCTCCGCTTTTCATTAATACGATCCTGTCAGCATTTTTTACCGTAGCAATCCTGTGAGCAATAATAAGTATAGTATACTCCCCCTTGATATCATCAATGTTCTTTTGAATTTCCTGTTCTGTCACAGAGTCTAATGCAGAAGTTGCTTCATCTAAAATTAATATTTCCACGTCTTTAAAAAGTTCACGGGCTATGCAAATACGCTGCTTTTGTCCACCACTCAAATTAATTCCATTAGTACCCAATAATTCATTTTCTTTTTGAGGTAATGACTCCAGGTAATCTGACAGGGAAGTCTTTTTAATTACAGCAAAGAATTTGTTTAGATTCGCCTCATTTTTTTCAGCCCAAAAAGTAACATTATTAAATATGGTATCATTGAAGATCACAGAATCCTGGGTAATGTACCCCAACCTATTTTGTAATGATTTCAAATCCATTTCTTTGCTGTTCACCCCATTTATAAAGTAGTCACCCTTTTCAAGCCTCAATAAACCGGCAAGTATATTTACTAATGTTGTTTTACCACTCCCACTCTCTCCAACAAATCCAATAGTTTCATACTTGTTGACCTTTAAATTGATCTCCTTCAATACAGTAGTGCTATTATAATTGAAAGAGACTTCAGATAATTCCAGAGTATTGATAGAGTCAACTATTAGTTTCACACCAGAAGATTCCTTGTTCACCTTCATTTCTTTTTCAAAAGCAGTCATATTTTCAACAGAACCTGTAACCTCCAAAAATCTGTTCCAGTCCATTTGCATCTGCATCAGGTAATTTAAAGCCCTGTAAAAAAAAAGCAAACTGATCAATATAGGCGCCAAAGAAGAACCTAAAATGCTTGTTTGTATATAAATTATCGTTACAACCAGAATTATTAAAATAGGTTCTCTTATTGCCAATTGCAGTGCGTCAAGTTTACCCAGCGCTTTATTGCTCCTCTCTATTCTTTTTATATAATCCAGTAATTTAGTCGCATAACTATCAAGTGAATTTGTTGCTTTCAAATATTTATAATTTGAAACATTCTGAATTATAAGACTTTGAAAAACATTAACGTCCGCGGTTAACTGTCGGGAAGAAGTTTTAGTGTAGTTATAGAGATATTTATAGAAAAAATTAGCCAATACTCCGCCTATACTAACCAAGATTGCAAACTGTGCATCTACTAAAACAGCAAAAGTCATATAAATTAGGATCATAAGCCCATTTTGAAATGACCTAAAATAAAAAGTAAAAGCCCTCGCAACTCTTTCCACTTCCCCGGTAAGTGTATTCTGAATTCTGCCAATATCAGAACGGACAAAATATTTGTAGGATAATGAATTTAAACCTTTAAGATTATTAATTCTTAACCGGGTTATAAAACTTTCCTGAACATTTACTCTGTAGATCCCTGCTAAAAAATAAATAAAACCCTTCACTAAGAAAAATGACGCCATTATCATCAAAATTGATAAAAGGTTTATATCAATTCCAAAAAAGAGAACCGTATCGAGAATGAAACTAAGATTTCCCAGGTTTTCAGGATTTACGCTCGAGCTCTCATTTACCATTTGAAGTAATGGAAGAAACATTGTAAGACCTAGGCTATCCAATATTCCAACAACAAGACTAAATCCAAAGACAATAAAAACTTTATATTTTAAATGCGAATAAAAATAAACCAGGCTTTCAAAATATTTTTTTATCAATTTTTTAATCACACTGATATTCTTTTTCTAACCTCTTATTAGATCTTAAAACGATGCTCCTTTTTTATCCATATTACCCCAAATCTATAATTAAAGTTACGGGGTTTTTATATTTTGCAAATATAAGATTTTCAAAACATTGTAAGGATTTAATTTTCTTAAACAAACGCCAATTTTAGAAAGGGTTTTTACACTCTTTTAATATTATTCTTCCATTAAAACGTTGTGCTTTTTTTGAAAATTTTTATCTGGTTTGAATCCATATCTGTAACCAACTTCTTTTAAAACTGGGTTCTGATAATTGTTTAAAATATACAAAAACCGGTAATCTTTGTATAAAAACACCTCTGAACCCACCGGAAATTCCTTTTCGTATTTAAGTGCTGTTTTTAATTGTTCCGCGTAAACTTCCTTATACCTGATTATCCTTAAAAATAGCATGCCACTTATAATTACCAATGAAATATTTGATAGGATAATAAATCTTAAATTAAAATTCTGATGGCTACGGGCCATAAGAATTAAAACATAGGGAAAGGTCAAAATAAAATAATGGGCAAAATTTTGAATAAACAGGGGAATTAAATTTACTATTATTCCTAATACTAAAATCGCATCAATCTTATCTTTTAATGGGTTTATTTTTAAAAAAATAATAGGAACCAGTAGCAGTAGAAAAACTTTTGCTCCTGCCAGAAATCCAAATAGCGATGGCTTTAAATCGATCATCTCCTGATCGTATCCCTGCCCGCTCAGTTGTATTAGCAAATCCCCAAAAGATACTTTTTCAATTATAATGAAATATCCTAAAAATAAAAACAAGGGAAAAGAGGCCCCGAGAATAAAAATTAGCAAATGCTTTCTTTTGTATTGGTGATATGTCAACACCAATAATAAAAATGGCAAAAAATTAAAAAGCCCGTATTGTTTGGAAAAAAAACCTAAGGAAAGCATAAGCCCACACCAAAAAAAACTTTTGTTCAACAATAAAAAAAAGGCTGAAAAAACAAACAAGATGACATAAACCTCAAGATTTATGTAAGTGCCATCGGAACTTAGAATAGCGATAAATAATAAAAGGCTTAAAAAAAGAGATCTTACTTTATCTACTTTTAGTTTTTGGCATATTTTGTAAAATAAAACCACTGAAACTCCAATTACCAGATACTGAAAAATAAGAAACACATGATAGCCCGGGTTATTTAAAACCCCATAAATAAAGGAATTCAGATACATCATCACCGGGGTATAGGTATTGTAGAGATCCTTATAAGGGATAGTTCCATTGGAAATATCCCTTGAAATTGCGATATAATAGGGTGCGTCGGTGCTTATAAAGGCATAAAAAACACTCAGGAATAATATGATAAGGAGGACCACACTCCATATCATATTAGTTGTCTTTAATAATTTCATTTATGGTTTCGCTTATAAATTCAATAGTTTTAGTTTCCAATTCGTAAAAAAATGGAAGTCGGAGAAGGCAATCCGTATATCCTTCTGAATTATTTAGATTCATGGTTCCGCAGGTATCTTTATAAAAAGGGCTTTCGTGCAAACTCTGGTAATGAAAGACCGCGAGGATTCCTTTTGATTTTAAATCATTTATAACAAGGTCCCGTTGCTTAGGCTCATTAAATACGAGATAAAACATATGAGCATTATTTGTGGCAAAATCGGGTATAAGCGGAAGTCTAAAATATTTTTCTTTACCCTCTAATTTTAAAATGTCATAATAAGAATGCCAAATTTGAAGCCTCCTGCTTTGAATCTTTTCAAGGTTTTCCAATTGTGCCCATAAAAATGCCGCAGTTAATTCAGAGGGGAGAAAAGAACTTCCAATATCTACCCAGTTGTATTTATCTACTTCCCCCCTAAAAAAGGCGGATCGATTCGTTCCCTTTTCCCAGATAATTTCTGCCCTCTCCATAAACCTTGGATCGTTAATAGCTAACATTCCTCCTTCCCCAGAAATCACATTTTTAGTCTCATGAAAGGAGAATGCCGCCAAATGTCCTATTGACCCCAAAGCATTCTTTACGCCGTCTTTCCCTGTATAGTAACTATCGATAGCATGAGCCGCATCTTCTATAACAACTAGGTTGTATTGCAGTGCCAATCCCATTATTATATCCATATCACAGGCTACACCAGCATAATGAACAGGAACTATTGCCTTTGTTCTGGGAGTGATCAACATTTCAATAAGAGACTCATCCATTCCCGGATGATCTTCCCTGCTGTCGACAAAGATGATTTTTGCACCTCGCAGTACAAAAGCATTCGCAGTGCTCACAAAGGTATAAGAGGGCATGATAACCTCATCCCCGGGTTGAATATCGATCAAAATGGCAGCCATTTCAAGGGCATCAGTGCATGAGGTAGTTAACAGACATTTCCCGAAATTGTACCGGTTTTCAAAAAAATGCTGGCATTTTTTAGTATAATTACCTCCTCCCGAGATCTTGCCCCCTTCAATAGCCTGCCTAATATAATTAAGCTCATTACCTGTTAAATAAGGTTTATTAAAGGGTATTTTAGTATTTTTTTCCAAGAACAAACTATTTTATTTAATTGATTAACTCTTTTTTATACGTTTTAAAACCATTTATCATAATACTGCCCGCGCCAAGAGCATTATTTAGCAATATTCCAATCAGGCTTAAAAAACTTACAAGTAAGGCTATTTCCATAGGTACACCAAATTGATCGTAAAATAGGATATAAACACCTTCTCTTACCCCGAGGCTTCCAAAAGAAAGCGGTATCAGAAAAAGGATAAAAAAAACAGGTGCCGCAAATAAATTGATTAAAATATCAATTTCATATCCTAAGGCTCTAAACAAAAATTGATTGCTTAAAGCAGATATTAGCAATATCCCCCAGGAAATAAAAAAAGATGATAAAACTAAGCGTGGATTCTTGAAGCCAGAAAGTAAACTCCTGGAATTTTTAAAATCGAAAGAACTGAGATTCTCCAATTTCTTGACTTTAATCAATTGAGAAAATTTCAGAATAATGGAACGCAACGTGGAGTTTATCCAATCTGAAATATTTTTTCCCTTACTTTTTAAAATTAAAACACCAAATAGAATACCTAAAGCAAAAATCCCAAAAAAGCCAAAATAAATTTTATTATAAAGATTTCCTTCCTTTAAAATTTGAGTTTCTATAATTGGGAAAACTATTAAAATCATTAATGAAACCGATAAAAAGCCAATAATTTTTTCTGATACTATTGTTATTAACGGAGACGAATAAGTTTTTATTCTTTTTCCAACAGCGATTATCCTATAGGCATCCCACCCAATATTTCCTGGGGTAAAATAGCCAATTGCCAGTCCTGCCCAATAATGGAAAGAAATAAACCTAAAGGATAAACGTCTTTTATTGTAAAAATTACCCAATAAATACCATCGCCTGGAACCCAAAACAATGGAAAAAGGCATTATGGCGAATGCAAAAATAATATAGACCAGGTTTACATCTTCTAAAAGAGATAATAAACGTAAAATATTTACTTTTTTAAAAATAAATACAAGTAAAATCGCCGGCAATAAAAAATATAAAAGTCTTCTAAACACAACATACTTTCTATTCAGCATTTTTTAATTCTTCGAAAAATTTTCAGAAAGAAATGATTCTATAGACATGATCTTCAAAATAATTATGTGAGTAATATTTTTAACCTTTGGATAAACTAAAGCCTTAGGAAATCAATATGAATAAAGATTATTTTACCAAATCTTCTAATTTCGGTTTTTGTTGTTCCTTAATTATTCTAATTAGATATTCTCCAATAATTCCGAAGGCAAATAAATTTAGTCCTCCAAAGAAGCTTATAAGCGAAACCGTTGAAGCATAGCCGGGAAAATCAATGTCTATAATTAATTTTCTTATCACAATTGAAATTATAAAAAGCATGGAACTCAAAAATCCAATAATACCTATAATCCCAAGAATTCTCAATGGTAACGAGGAATAATAAAGGATTCCATTAATAGCCAGGGTCATCAGCTTAGGAAAGGTATAATTAGTTTCTCCAAATTCCCGACTATTATGTTCCACTTTAATATTTTTTAGATTATTGGAACAGTTAAGCATAAGACTGGAAACTGCCGGCATTGCGTTATAACTGTTTACAGTGGCCTTAGCAAGGTCCTTTGTCATGATCCTGAAGGATGAAAGGACCAAACCTTTTGGCTTATCTAAAAAAATTAGATCAATTTTTTTGAAAATATAACTTCCTGCACTTCTCCAAAAGGAATGCTTTCGCTCTCTGTAATTAGGTACTGCAAAAACACCTTCAGGGTGAGAATTAGAATTCATGGCAGTTATAAGTTTCGGAATTTCCTTTACAGGATGTTGCAAATCATCGTCCATCGTTAAAATATAATCCCCGGATGCCTGACTTAATCCAACCAAGGTTGCAATATGTTGTCCCTGGTTTTTTCGTAAAGTAAGGACCTTAATATTATTATATTTCTTTTTTAAACCTTCAAGATAAACTGCTGTGTCCATAAAAAACGGGCTATCATTGACAAAAATGATTTCAAATTGAAATCCTTCATCAGTATTTAACTCATTTAACCCTGAAACGATCAGCTCAAGGCTTTTGGTACTTTTAAAAACAGGGATTACAATGGAATAGAGTGCCATTTAGGATAGATTATTATTTTAATATTCAAAAAAAGTCATCTTAAGATTAATTTAAATGAGCATTTCAGAAACTAAAAATACACTTATATTTTCCACTCTGTATTTTCGCGGATAACTCTACAAGGATTCCCGTAGGCGATGACACCGGTAGGAATATCTTTAGTGACCACGCTTCCGGCACCTATAAATGAATTTTTACCAACCACAACTCCATCCACCAGAATAGCACCTGAACCAATGACAGTCCCTTTGCCGATTGACACCTTTCCTGATATTACAACTCCCGGATTAATATCCACAAAATCCCCAATGCTGCAATGATGACCTATCAAAGCGCCTCTTTTGATAGTGACCCCGAAACCTAATGCTGTCTGACTGCTTATAATCACCTTTTGTTCTATGAATCCACCCATTGCTATTAAAGAAGAGTTAGCAACATAAGCCGAGTTATGAATGATATTTTTAAAATGAGATGGCTGAAGGCCATGCTTCTCTGAAAAATATTTGAAAATAGGAAATTTATTTTTAGGTCCGGAAGCACCAAAAATAACCGGAATATTTAAGTCCGGAGTAACCCCCTTGTCATAAATAGAATAAGGAAATTCCATAATCGGAGTATTTGGTTTTGAGGGGATGTCAATATTTAAATAGATATCTAAATGATCCGTTAAATTATTATCCATTAAAATATCAAAGATGACACAGGTTAAATATTCTGACATTCCCAAAACCTGAATTTTCTTAATCATTACGCTTTCGGTTATAGAAGCCTAATTCTCCAAATTCCTTGGGGTTAAAAAATGTCTTTTGATTAATTTCAATCAATTCATGACTTCTTTTAATCAATTCGATATTGGTAACATGTCTGCTTCTCTTTTCATCCCACCAAATATTATCTTCAATCCCTATTCGCACCCCATAACCCATAGAAATTGCGGTAGAATTTACAGGCAGTTGATCTGACCCCAATCCTGCCAAAGATATAAAATGATCTTTGGGGATTTCATTTAAAGCTAAGCCTATTTGATTAAAGGATGGCTGAAAGCCCGCGATATTGCCAAATATTAAATTCCAATAAAAGGGACCTGCAATATATTTCTTATCAATTAAATATTTTCCATAATTTATCATTCCTAAATCAAAGCATTCCAATTCTGGAACTACTCCATATTCCTCCATTTTCTGAACTAATTTTACAATCATTTCAGGATCATTGACCGAAGCCTGACGGATAAAATTCAGGGAAGAAAGCGTTAATGAACACATATCCGGCTTTAATTCAATTACTGATGAACGTTTTTCAAATTCCGGGAAATTCCTTCCGGAGGTGCTTCCGCATATGATTAAATCAGGACAATGTTTTCTAACCCCCTCAAAAATAGCTTTATAAACTTCAGGTTTCCAGGTTGGAATTCCATCCTCCCCTCTTGCATGAAGATGAACAATGGTGATTCCTACTTCATAGGCCTGGTGGGTTTGTTCAATTATTTCGCTCGGAGAAATAGGCACATTAGGTGTCATTTCTCTTGTAGGAACCATTCCTGTAGGGCAAAAATTAATTACGGTTTTATTTTTATGCACAATTGAGATATTTTAAATAAGAAGAAACCCGAAAATATTTATTCTCCAATCCAAAAAATATGATCAGATTCTTTCATTCATTGAGAAACGTTTATATAATCCCGACTAAATTGGAAAAGAACAATTGATTTTGTGATTTATACTA
>JBGSWA010000335.1:0-2321 GCA_041752645.1 Gillisia sp.
TTCCTTTACCTTATAGTTACCAAAGTGCCTATTGACAATGGTTTCGAAGGAGGTGGAGGACACTAATCCCATTATTTGAGCAAATACGTATTTTCCTGAATGCATAAGTATATGATATTCAGCAATTTACATTTTTTTTGAACTTCAAAAATTGAAATCGTCTTAGGCAGAAAAACCTCGCAAACTCAATACCGACAATACTTTCAAAGAACTAATTATTAAAACAACGCAACGCTAGTGAAGAAACATACAAACTAATCATTAAATGCTCAAATGATTTGGCATGAGCGTCAGACGCAAACATATCGCGGTCTAATTTCCTCCACCATGCCCATTCCATACCTTTATCTTGACCTGGATAATAATATGGAGTGTAAAGATTACCTCCGGAAACTTCCGAATCATTAAGAGTACCAAGGTCAAGTAATGTATTTAAATTGCCGTTTTCTGGAGGAGTCACTAACACGTAATAAGCATTAGTGCTGCTTCCTCCTTCAGCAGAACCTATACTTCCTGATGTACCAGTTACATCCCCTAATCCCAACAATGAAGCTTGAATATAACTTCCGCTCCCAGGCCCTGGAGTAATATTCATATTATCGGATGTTGATCTCCCTTTTGCATAAATAATTACATCCGGCAAAGTACACTCAGGACAACTTGTTGCAGGTTGAGAAGGATGAGAAAAAATAGTGATTAATGAATCAGATTTTTCAATGGAATTTGATAGATTTTGTATTTTATTCGTCCCCCTTTTTATATCCTTTCTATTCAACTTAAGAGGCAATAGTAATCCATCGTTTTCCTTTAATGAAATTTCATTAAGATAAATTTCACCTGGATATCCTAAACTATCATTAACAATTAGTAGCCTGTGAAAAAAAATATTGTCTGATTTAAATGGTATACCCCAGCCAATAATTTCACCTTTAGCTTCAAATAGTATTTTACTATTCCAATCAAAAGAGTTCATTTCAATTGAATCAATCCATCCACCAACATAAGATTTGATATCTACTAACCCCGAATTAGGAATAAAACTACCTTCTAGGGTTAATGCTGTAGGATAATCGTTCTTCTTGCATCCAACAAAAAATAGCAAAAATGTTGATATGAATACTAATAAAAATTGTTTAAGTTTCATGCGGATGAGATTTTAGCATTTAAGTTAATTATATTTTTCTTAGTATACAAATCTGTAAAACAAAAATCGAAAAAAATAGGTATAGAAGCAAACACTACTCCCTTTTTATCAACCCTTGCTTCCAGCTCGTATCTTTCTCCGGTAAAACCCCTGCTTTTTGTGCTGCTCTTTCGCGAATGCCTGTTTTCTCCATCCGTTCCCCTTCGAGGTTTAACCCCAAACGCTTCCACAACCTTGCCGGTCATGCGGTAAAAGCCACGGCCTTGCAGCGGGTAGGCCTTGGCGCTATCGGGAAAGTGTACCGTATCGAGCCAATCGCAGGCGGTACTTACTTTAAATAAAAAACAGTATCAATAAAGAACAAAACCCCACTATTGATAAGCACATTTTCATCATGCATATCTTCCAGAATAATCCCAAGTTCCTCATTTACGTAATCATTGTTTCGAATAACCCGAAATCCATTTGACAATAAAAAGTCCTGAACAAGTTCTAAATCTGTTGTTTCTGATAACCGGATATAAGGTTGTCTTACAACTGAATAAAAACCATATTCATCTCTATAAAATCCAATAAGTTCATATGCGGTATTAGGGAATAGATAATTATGAATTAGCAGACTATTGAAATAATCCGTCCAACAGGAATAAAAAATGGCATCATTTAACTTAATTACAAAATTCCCCTCATAATCCAGATATACCCGCTGCTCGGCTCCTCTTGTTAAAAACCTTGATTCATCAACACCGGCAAACCAATATCCATTTTGAGCAATCCATTCAATTAACTTCTGCTCTTCTTCACTTTTTGACTGCTTGCCTTTTTCAGTTTTTCCACCTGCTTGCGAGCCTGATCTAAGGAAACGGGCCGCTGTTTGGATAAAATCACTTTTTGGGCCTCCGCCAACTCCTGAAAGGATATTTTGTAATTCATCATTAGATGGCATTTTTGTAAAATTAATTCATTTTAGAATATTATATGGGTTCAAAAACATCCTCCCACACCGTTTTTATGCAATACGGACGGGTAGGGGGACTACTCCCGCCTGATCAACCCCTGCTTCCAGCTTTTATCTTTCTCCAGTAAAACCCCTGCTTTTTGCGCTGCTCTTTCGCGAATACCAATTTTCTCCATCCGTTCCACTTCGAGGTTAAATACTCCAAATTCTTCCACCACC
>JBGSWA010000336.1:0-15276 GCA_041752645.1 Gillisia sp.
GGAAAATCCTCACTGGATTTCATCGCTTCACCTACTTTGTTCAAAAACAACCTGGCAGTTCTTTGGTGAACTCCATAACGAATGGACATTTGATATGCCGATAGACTTTTAGTTGTTGTTGCCATTTCAAAACACATGAAAAATGATTTACGCAATCCAAACTTCACTTTGTGAAACAAGGTGTTCGAGCTAAAAGATTCAGTATTGCTGCAAATGTTGCAGGTTCCTTGAAAAATCCTTACGGATCTGACCTTTTGTATGGCCAAATTTTCTACAAACATAGTGCTCCGTCCACTTAATTTCGGATAGGTATTTCTTACAATCTTCATCTGTTTTAAACCATTCAGCAAACTCTTTGAGATTTTGACCCCTAGAAATTTCCGTTTTCACCATTTTTATTGATCTGAAAGATATTAAATTAAGTGCCTACCTCAATTGATTTTAAATATCATCATTTTATTCCGGAATTATTTTGCGTTTTACCCTTTGTGAGATGCCAGTAATGAGTTCGTAAGAAATGGTTTTTCCTTTTTCTGCAAAAATGGATGCAGGTTGCGGTCCTCCAAAAACAATGACTTCATCCCCTTCTATACAGTCAATCCCGGTTATATTGATCATTAACATATCCATACAAACATTTCCGATTATTGGAGCGTAATTTCCATTTATGAAGACGCCAGCCTTTTCATTTCCATATTGCCGGGAAATTCCATCGGCATGACCAAGGGGCAAGGTGGCAGTTATCATTTTTTCTGGAGCTTTAAAAGCCCGATTATAACCTATAGATGCTCCTTTTTCGACTTCATGTATCTGTGAAATGATGGTTTTTAAGGTTCCAATGGGTTTCAGGAATTTATCAATTTCGGGATCGTTCCCAAAACCATATAGTCCAATTCCACTGCGTACCATGTCAAAGTTAGCCTCCGGATAATTGAAAATTCCTGAGGTATTGCAGAGGTGCAAAAGTGGACGGGAAGGAAGGAACTCAATAATTTTAAATGCCATTTTCCTGAATTCGTCAATTTGTTGAAGGGTAAATTCACGTTCCCTCCAATCTTCACTTGCAGCAAGATGTGAAAACACAGCTTTGACCTGTACAGCTTTGGTTTTTGATAGGTAGTCAAATATCAAATTCAATTCATTTTTATCAAAACCAAGCCGGTTAAGTCCTGTATTGAGTTTAAGATGAATAGGATAACCTATTAGACCCAGTTCCTCCCCTTTTTTTATAAATTCCCTTAAAACAAATTCGTTATAAATGCTTGGTTCGAGGCAGTTTTCGATAATGCTATCGAAATTTGTGGATTGGGGATGCAACACCAAAATTGGTTTTACTATTCCCGATTCCCTTAGAGCAATTCCTTCGGATGTATACGCAACGGCAAAATAATTTACTCCCAATTCACCTAATTTTTTGGCAATTTCATTAGCATCACTGCCATAACCAAAAGCTTTTACAACGGCCATCATTTTTACATCTTGGTCTATTTTAGAGCGCAGGCTGCGGTAATTATGTGCCAGGGCGCCTAAATCCAGTTCCAGAACAGTTTCACGTGTTTTTTGAATCATTTGGTTTCTTTGTTGGTATTTATGGTTTGTGAATCCTCATCGGGATGATTTTTGATGCGTTCCCTAAGCATTGCCTTGTAGTAAGCGCCACGGCTAAGCGGCTCATATTCTTCATTTTCTCCCAGGAACACCAAGTCGTTATTGCCTGATTTTCTGAAACTGTATTGTGCAAGGTTGCCTGTGCGGGTACAAACAGCGTGTACTTTGGTAACATATTCTGCCGTAGCCATTAAATCTGGCATCGGGCCAAAAGGATTTCCTTTAAAATCCATATCCAGCCCGGCAACTATCACCCGGATCCCACTATTTGCCAAGTCATTACAGACCCTTACAATCTCATCGTCAAAAAATTGAGTTTCATCAATACCAACAACGTCGCAACCGTCTGCCAATAGGCGTATGGTTGCCGCAGATGGAACCGGAGTAGAACGAATTTGATTGGCGTCGTGAGATACTACCATTTCATCGTGGAAACGTTTATCTATTGCAGGTTTAAAGATTTCAACCTTTTGTTTGGCAAACTGGGCCCTTTTTAGCCTTCGGATGAGTTCTTCAGTTTTTCCTGAAAACATGGATCCACAGATTACTTCAATCCAGCCAAATTGCTCTTTGTGATTTACTGTATTTTCGAGAAACATTTTGTAATTTTCAATGCTGAATAGGAAAAGCACCTATTTCGCATAAAGTTGGAACAAATTTATTAAAAATACAACTCCCTAAACGGGTAGGTTCTTTAAATTTGTAAAAATTTTAGAAAAGATCAGAGTGAAAGCTAATTAAAATTGGAAAAATTTTTGCGGTTGAAGCTGCATTGAATCTTCTTAACTTAAATAAATTCGAGATGAATAATAAATTGCTTGCCGAATTAAAAGAACTGGCAACTAAAATACTTCAAATAACAGATCAAAATTCCGCTTCAAATATGAAGCAGCATGCCAAAGATCTTTATGAGAAACTGACCATTTTGGCCTTTACCGAAGAAAATCTTTCTTCTTTCTCCGTTCAAAAAAATTCTTCAAAAATGGAAATAAGGAATGAAGAAACTAAAACAATAAACCTTAAAGAATCCTATGTCCCCGAAAAACAAGAAATTGACAAGATGGTTGAGGAGAGGGATGAGTATTTGCCGGATGGCACCGAGTTTAACGATACGGAATCCATCATAGAACAAAATACCGAAAAAATTAAAGACATTGTGGCAGAAATGCCGCCCGAAACTCAAGTGGTGGATTATATGGTCAACAAAATAATCTCGGCAAACGGAGCAGTTAAAAAATCGGTAAATCCTTCTGAAAACAATAAGAAGGACTTTAGGGACATCGGTGTTGATTACGATAATTTACCCAATTTTCAGCCTGTAAAGCAACAGGACAAGGAACGGCCGCGATCTATAAACGACCGTTTGAAGAAGGGGATCAATATCGGATTAAACGAACGATTGGCATTTATACGGCACCTGTTTGATGGTAAAACAGCAGATTATAACCGTGTAATTTCACAATTGAACACCTTTAGCTCCATAGAAGATTCAAGAAAATTTATCCGTTTGGTTGTAAAGCCCGATTATAAAAATTGGGTGGGAAAAGAAGAATTCGAAAAAAAGTTTATGGAATTGGTGGAAAACAAATTCAACAAATAAAATTTTCCTAAAAAAAATTAAACTTCCTATGGCTAAATTGTATTTGGTACCCACTCCTATTGGCAATCTTGAAGATATGACTTTTAGGGCCATCAGGGTATTAAAGGAGGTCGATCTCATCCTGGCTGAAGATACCCGTAACAGCGGAAAATTACTCAAATATTTTGAAATTAATACCCCCATGCGAAGCCATCATATGCACAATGAGCATCAATCTGTAGAAGGGATTCTGCGGAGAATACAAAATGGGGAAACCATTGCTCTTATCAGCGATGCGGGTACCCCGGCCATAAGTGACCCAGGATTTTTGCTCACCCGCGCCTGTGTGGAGGCTAGAATTGAGGTGGATTGCCTTCCCGGTGCCACTGCCTTTGTTCCTGCACTGGTCAACAGTGGGTTTCCAAACGACAGGTTTATTTTTGAAGGGTTCCTTCCGGTTAAAAAAGGAAGGCAAACCAGGTTAAAACTCATTGCAGAAGAACATCGGACTATAATTTTTTACGAATCCCCGCATAAACTGCTAAAAACCCTCACGCAATTTATTGAATATTTTGGAGCTGAACGACCGGTTTCCGTTTCCAGAGAAATCTCAAAATTACACGAGGAAACCATTCGCGGAACTACAACCGAAGTGTTGAAGTACTACACTGAAAATCCGCCAAAAGGAGAAATAGTTCTTGTAGTGAGCGGTAAAAAATAAATTCGGAAGGAGCCCTAATTAACTTGCTTATTCAAATAAAAACTTTGGTAATAATTTTAGAAATAACCTCGCCGCCTTCAAAATCGTTTTGGGTAATTTCCACAATCCTAAAAAATATAAGGAATTTTTTTTAGGTTCGATTGTAGCTAATCAGAATCTAATATAGTTATTATAAAACTTGATTAAAGGGATTTTAAAGAGGTTGTCTTCAACTCACATGGTTGTCAAGTATATTAGTTCAATGTCCTTTTCTTGTGTTAATCCAAGCGCTTTTAATACCTCTTGAACCTAGGAGAAAGAAGTAAAACCCGTAAAAGGAAAATGTTTTTTTACGGGAAGGCCCTGTCAATTTATGAGAACCCCAAGAACTCTCGAAGCAGTTCCAAGTCTCCTTCCAAGTATAAGAACCGCTTTAAACAGAATCAAAGTTTTTCCCAAAGGCTGAGACAAAGGCCCATGAGATCAAACGGGATCAAAGGGAAAAGCCTTCGAAACGAGAGCTTCCCGCGATCTTGTTATTGATTTACAACCCGACTATTGCACCAATTGCGGTAAATCCTGCAAACAAATTCAGAGGTTCAAAATTCTTTTATTGTTCGGGGACGATATGGAAGTGGGCGCCATAATTATAATTCCGCTTTGGTTGTTCAGGTTTTTATATTAATCGGAAACAATCCGTATTTTTGAAAAAACATTTTATAATAATGCGCTGGACCCTTAAACCAAAACCCAACGGAAAGACCTTGAGCAAACTCGCATCCAATCTTGGTGTGGAAATCCCGATAGCTTCCATGTTAGTACAACGCAAGATTGAAACCTTTGATGATGCGAAAAAATTCTTCCGTCCTTCTTTGGACGATCTGCACGATCCTTATTTGATGAAGGATATGGACCTCGCAATTGACAGGATTGAAAAAGCGATTGCTTCCTATGAAAACATTATGGTTTACGGGGACTACGATGTAGATGGCACTACCAGCGTGGCGCTGCTTTCATCCTATCTCAAAACTTTTTATCCGAATATCGCCTCCTATATCCCAGATAGATATGCCGAAGGTTATGGAATTTCATTTGAGGGGATCAACTTTGCCGCCGATAATGACATCAGCCTGATTATAGCATTAGACTGTGGAATTAAAGCGATCGACAAAGTTGCATATGCTTCAGAAAAAAATATTGACTTCATAATTTGCGATCACCACCGCCCTGGTGCTGAGATTCCAAGGGCCATAGCAGTTCTGGACCCTAAAAGGGAAGATTGTGAATATCCGTATAAGGAACTCTGCGGCTGTGGCATTGGTTTTAAACTGATACAGGCCTGGGCAATACATAAGGGAGAGCCTTTTGAAACATTATTGCCGTATTTAGACCTGGTGGCTACCGCCATTGGTGCCGATATTGTCCCGATCACCGGCGAAAACCGAATTTTGGCCTATCACGGCTTGCACGTTATAAATACTGCGCCAAGAGTTGGTTTCCAGGCGATCCTGGAACAGGTGAAAAAGGAAATCTTCACCATTACCGATGTAGTTTTTATTATAGCACCCCGCATAAACGCTGCCGGAAGGATGAAACACGGATTGTATGCCGTGAATTTGCTAATGGAAGAAGACGAAGCCGCCGCCAGAAGCTTCGCTGGCGAAATCGAAGTTTTTAATGCCGAGAGAAGGGACACCGATAAAAATATTACCATTGAAGCCTTGGCTCAAATTATAGAACTAAAGGAACAGGATCGGTTTACAACAGTGGTCTATAAGGAGGACTGGCATAAAGGCGTGATTGGGATCGTCGCTTCAAGATTGATTGAAACCTATTACCGGCCAACCCTGGTTTTTACCAAAAGCGGTGAGAAACTGGCTGCATCGGCCCGTTCTGTAAAAGGTTTTGATGTGTATGATGCATTGGAAGCGTGTAAAGAGTATATTGAACAATTTGGCGGACATAAGTATGCAGCGGGTCTCACACTTTTGGAATCCCAATATGAAAAATTTAAACAAAAATTTGAAGAAGTGGTTTCAGGAAGTATCGATAAACGACTGCTAACCCCTGAAATTTCAATAGATGCTGAAATTAACCTGGATGACATTACCCCAAAATTCCAGAGGATTCTAAAGCAATTCGCTCCATTTGGGCCCGGGAATATGTCACCTGTTTTTCTCACCTATAACCTGAATGATACAGGTTATGGGAAATGTGTGGGCGGAGAGAATCTGCACTTAAAATGCAGGGTGAAAAAGGAAGGAAAAAAAATGGAAATTAATGCCATTGGATTTAATCTGGGAGATAAATGTGAACTGATCACGGGCGCAAAAAAATTTAAAGCGGTTTATTCCATCGATGAAAATGAATGGAACGGGAATATTTCTCTTCAGTTGAAATTAAAAGATATCAGCTCCTAAACTGTTAAAATTTCGTAGCGCAAACGTTGTATTAAATGCCCTGTTTTTTTTAATGGTTTGGATTTTCCGTAATTTTAGCTGGCCTAAATAAAATCTAATGAAATTTTTAAGTTTTGCAATAATTGTTTTAAGTGTATTTGGTATTAAAGCCCAGGAAAAAATTCAAAATAGTAGTTCGCCTGATGGAAATATTGAGGTGAGTTTCAGCTTAAATGATGAAGGCAGGCCTTTCTACCTGGTTTTCCATAAAGACCATCCCGTTATAGATGCTTCTTTCCTGGGATTTGATCTCAGAGATGCGCCTGCACTTTCCAAAGATTTTGAAGTTATAAACACGGAAACTTCTTCCTTAAATGAAACCTGGAAAATGCCCTGGGGAGAACAGATGGAGGTTGAAAATAATTACAATGAATTAAAAATTAATCTGGTCGAAAAATCTGAATTAAAAAGAGAGCTTTCTATTACCTTCAGGGTTTTTAACGATGGAATTGGATTTAAATATGATTTTCCCGAACAGGAAAATCTGAAAGAAGTCATTATTTCCGATGAGAACACTGAATTCGCCCTTACCGGAGATCATACCGCATTCTGGATACCTGGGGATTGGGATATTTATGAGCATCTAATCAATACTTCCAGGGTTTCTAAAATTGATGTAACCACCAAAAGAGGAGATCCTAATTTGGGCCAGCACACCTACATTCCTGAGAATGCAGTCAACACGCCATTTACTCTTAAAACTGATGATGGGTTGCACCTGAGTTTTCACGAAGCCAAATTGATTGATTATGCTGAAATGACCTTAAAGGTCGATACCATCAGCTTAAAACTGACAAGTGAATTGGTAGGTTCCGAAATTACTGGTTATAAGGTAAAAAGGATAACTCCTTTTGAAACACCGTGGCGTACAATTTTAATAACGGAAAAAGCAACGGAATTAATAGATTCAAAACTGGTACTCAATTTAAATGATCCCAATAAACTCGGTGATGTTTCCTGGTTTAAGCCTACAAAATACACCGGGATCTGGTGGGAAATGCACCTGGGAAAATCAACCTGGGATATGAGCGCCCAGCAGGACATGAGTGCTTTCACGAAAGATTCAGATCCATCGGGAAAACACGGAGCCACAACCGAAAATGCCAAAAAATTAATCGATTTTTCCGCTGAAAATGGGATTGGAGCAATGCTTGTGGAGGGCTGGAATACCGGTTGGGAACATTGGATAGGGTTTGAAGATCGGGAGGGGGTTTTTGATTTTGTAACACCTTATACAGATTATGATCTGGATGAGGTTGTGAGATACGGAAAAAGTAAGGGAGTCTCTATTGTTATGCATCATGAAACCTCAGGAGCTCCCCGAACCTATGAGCAACAATTGGATACCGCCTATGCTTTGATGCAGAAATACGATATGCACGTTGTAAAATCCGGATATGTGGGAAAAATTATTCCAAAAGGAGAATATCACCATGGACAATGGATGGTAAATCATTACAACAACGTGGCGAGACGTGCTGCAGATTATAAGGTAGCAGTAAACGCCCACGAACCCATAAAAGCAACCGGATTACGAAGAACCTATCCCAATATTATTTCTCGTGAAGGCCTTCGCGGACAGGAATTTAATGCCTGGGCAAGTGATGGAGGCAACCCACCGGAACATTTGGCACTTGTCGCTTTTACGAGAATGCTTGCCGGACCTATCGATTTTACCCCTGGAATTTTAGATATAAAATTTGATAAATATAAACCTGGCAACCAGGTAAACACTACTCTGGCTCACCAACTGGCTATATACGTAGTAATTTACAGTCCGATACAAATGGTTCCCGACCTTTCTGAGAATTACAGCGGGCAACCTGCATTTCAGTTTATTCGGGATGTTGTGACAGACTGGAAGCAAACTAAAGTATTAAACGGGGAAGTAGGGGATTTTGTAACCATTGCGAGGGAAGACAGAAATAGTGATAACTGGTTCCTGGGAAGTATCACCGATGAAAATGCCAGGGAATTGGAAGTGAATCTGGATTTTCTACCGGACGGGAATTTTAAGGCAATTATTTATCAAGATGGTAAAAATGCCCACTGGGATGATAATCCTACCGATATCAATATTATAGAGCAGGTAGTTTCAAATTTAGACAAGCTAAAGCTTAAATTAGCTGCCGGAGGTGGAGCAGCGGTGAGTTTTGAAAAACTCGAAGAATAAAATAAATGAGAACTTTTCCAAAGTTTTAACTTTGGAAAAGTTAAACAACGCATTTATTAAGGAGGTTGATCCTTAAACTTTATAAATCAACTGCGAAATGAACTTTCGGCTTCCCGTGATTCATTAAACATGGAATTTTTTCAGCTTTAATTCATATCCATCAAATTCCCCATAGGTATAATAACTTATCCAGTCGCCTAAATTCACATAGGTGGATTTTCCGTTTAGAGCTATTTCCAATGGTAAATGTCGATGGCCAAACACAAAATAATCATAATGTTTGGTTTCCAGTTTCCGCCTGCAATAATGAATAAGCCATTCGTTTTCTTCTCCAAGGAATTTTTGATCTTCAACCCCTGAGATGATTTTGTTTTTAATCGATAAATGCTGCGCTAGGGGAATCCCTAAATCGGGATGCAGCCATCGGTAAAGCCATTTTGATAAGGGATTGGTAAAAACTTTTTTCATGTGTTTGTATCCAAGATCTCCCGGTCCCAGACCATCTCCATGGCCTATCAGGAATTTTTTGTCATTGAAAACAAACTCTTTTGGGTTTCTAAAAACTGGAATATTCAGTTCTTTTTCAAAATAATCCCGCATCCAAAGATCGTGATTGCCCACAAAAAAGAATATAGGGACCCCGCTGTCGCTTATTTCTGCTAGTTTTCCCAGCGTGCGGACAAAACCTTTTGGAACCACGTGTTTATATTCAAACCAGAAATCGAATAGATCCCCCAATAAAAATATTGCTGCCGCATCTTCCTTGATCTCATCTAGCCACATTACAAAACGGAGTTCGCGAGGTTTGCTCTCTTCAGGGGTGGGCGCTCCTAAATGATTGTCACTTGAAAAATATATTTTCTTTCCTTGGGGAATGTTCATAAATCGAATTCTCAAATGTAAATATAAATGAACTAGTTTATTTTAACCCGTCATTAGAGAAGGATTGACGAGGGCTATTATTCCTTCACCTTTGTGGGATGGGGAGCCTGATCACTCGCAAACCACTCGGCAAAAGAACTTTCGGTTTCCTGTAATTTCAGGGAGTGAAGTTGTACTTCTTCCGGCAACCGGCTTTTTATTTTTTCAGAAAAATCCACGACCATATTTTCACTGGTAGGCTGATACTCCACCAGAATCACGTTATGCCCCCTATTTATTAATTCCTTGGCCAGTTCAACATGGGGGGTGTTTTTGTTGAAAACCGTAGCGTGATCAAATTTATCGACAATTTCAGATTTTACAATGCGCTTTAAATCGCCAAAGTCGATCACCATTCCGTATTTTGTTTCTGAAGGATCATTAATAGGGCGTCCTATTACCGTTACGGCGAGCTTATAACTATGTCCGTGCAGGTTTTTACACTTTCCATCGTAACCGTAGAGGGCATGACCAGTTTCAAAAGTGAACTTTTTGGTGATCCGAATCTTATTCATAACTTTCAATTTAATGCAAAGATAATGGATTTTATGCGGCTGAAATTTAAGATACAACCAAAGGTTTTCTGCTTTATATTTACAGGGATTTAAAAAGGGTAATTTTGAGTGTTTCCGTCGAATTGTTTGAACAACTTAAATTTAAGGAAAATCCATTTTACGAGAGGATAATCTCTGGGTTGTTGGAAGATCAGTATTGTATTGTAGAGGATTTTTTTGATTTGGAAGAGGTGGCGATCCTCCGCAAATCATTGCTGGATAAATATGAAAATGACTCCTTTAAGAAGGCCGCAATAGGGAACAAGACCAATGAAAATATCAAAAGGTCGGTGCGGGGAGATTTTATTTTATGGGTTAATGAAGCGGATGACTCGGCAGCTGAAAGAATTTTTTTCAATAAGTTAAATTCGTTGGTAGCATACCTTAACAAGACCTGTTTTTTGGGGATCCTGCAGAAAGAGTTTCATTATGCATTATATCCTGAGGGAACTTTCTATAAACGGCATTTGGATACATTTCAGAATGACGACAGGCGAAAACTTTCCCTGGTCTGTTACTTGAATAAACAGGACTGGAAACCTGAGAATGGCGGGGAATTGGTGATTTATAGAGAAGAAAACGGGATTGAAGTTGCAAAAAATATTTATCCGTTGTCGGGCAGAGTGGTTCTTTTTGAAAGTCAACTGTTGGAACACGAAGTGAAAACTGTAAAAATCCCGCGATTGAGTATCACCGGCTGGTTAAAGACCCGATAATTATTTTTTAATTTTTTTATAAACCACCACAGCTATTAAAGCAATTGCCAATATCAGCCACATTCCCATTCCGCTTAGAAAGCTAAAAATCTCCTGGATCTCTTCATTCATACTCTTTACTTTTATGTATTTTACTGCCTTTTTTTCCAGTTATAACGTGCATAATAGAAAATTATTAGGAGAAGGATAATTATCAGGAGGTACCATTTGTTTTCCAGGATAAATTCCCAAAGTGTAAAACCCCATTCCTGTTCAGGACTGGGAGGTCGATCTTTCGGTATTTCTAATTGAAGAGGCATTTTCTATATTTTTAATGAAGATAATAAAAATTTCACCGAGCTTCTAAATTTTTAGTTCTGTTCCTCTTTTTTTTCTTTCAGACAAATTAAAGGATCAAAGAGAATAACCCTCTTTGTAAGCATTGATAATTCCGCTCAATTTTATCAATGGAATACCCGGTTTTATCACCATATTGAAATGATTTTCCGTTGGGGGCAAGCTAGGGCGATGGTTAAAAACCTAAATCCAGCCTTTATTTTTTGAATTTTTACAATGCATTTTTAGTGAAATCAGACAATACCAATTCCCCAGAAATTGCAGCTCGTTCCAGTAATAGATTTTCCCAGCTTTCGGTGTTTTTCCAAAGTACCTTTTTCATTTCAAATAATGCTTCCGGATTATATGAGGCCAGTTTTTCTGAAAAAAAAAGGATTTCCTGATCCAATTCTTTAACGGATTCGAATACCCGTGCATACAAGCCTTTTTCCTGGGCCCAATAAGCATTTCTCCATTGATGTGCCGCCAAGGTCAATTCAGCCAAAGCAGCCACCCCAAGTTTGCGCTCCACCGCCGGGGCAATCACAAATGGGCCAATCCCAATACTCAATTCTGATAGCTTAATAGCTGCAGCTTCCGTGGCCATGGTATAGTCACAAGCAGCCACCAGTCCAACTCCGCCACCCACAGTTTTGCCCTGGATCCGGCCAACGATCAGTTTTTTACAATTTCTCATGGCATTGATCACTTGGGCGAATCCAGAGAAAAACAATGTGCCCTGTTGCTTGTTTTCAATGGCCATCAGTTCATCGAACGAAGCTCCCGCACAAAAGGATTTTTCCCCTTCTGATCTCAGAATGATTACCTGAACACTTGGATGGTCAGAAAGTTTTTGAAATTCCCTCCGCAAGCGCTCCAGCAAATCAGATGGAAAAGAATTACCTGCAGGATGCCCGAATTCTATCGTGGCAATTTTGTTTTCAATTTTAGTATATAAGCTTCCGTTTTCGCGTGTAGTGGGCATAGAGTTTAAATGATTTGTTCAAATGTAAATATAATGCTTAGAATCAACTAATTTCGAAAAGGTATGATCCGAAAATTGCAACATTATAAAATCTTTGGTATTGTTGATTCCCCGGAATTGTGCCTTTTTTTTCGAAAATTGGTTTTTAATACATTGTGGATTTTTTTACTAATTATCGAATTCTATTGCTTACCTCTAATTTTAACTTTATCTGCAAAGAACTGTGGGGTTTATTTTGTTTTTTTAAGATTCCAACAGCTTTTTTAAGGAGAGTTTTTTCATAATCTAATTAGAGTAAAGATCAAAGGTCTTTATTTAAATATTTCCTTCGGAATTGTATTACCAAAGCACCACTTCGTATAAGCATCCATACAAAAAAGGCGATCCAAATAGCGTATAGTCTCAAGCCGAAATAGTCTGCTATGATCAGGGTAGGCCAAAAACCTAAAAATGTGGCCATAAGCAACACATTCCGAAGGTATTTTGCTTCGCCTAAGCCTTTGAAAATCCCATCGAACATAAAGGCAATGGCATTCACCGGCTGCATTAATAAAACCATCCAAAAAACTGAAGTGAACAAGATCAGCACCCCGTTTTCCTTATTGAAGATCAACCCAATTTCGTTGTAGAACAAGCCGCAGATCCCCATTAAAATCAGCGCGATATAAACTGAATATTTGCTTATTTTTTTGCTCAGTTTCCATAAATTTTTATAATCCCGGGCACCAAGTAAGCGCCCGCTAATAGCATTTCCTGCATTGGCATAGCCATCTATAAAAAAGGAGAAAAACAGCCATATATTCATTAATATACTTTGTGCAGCGATATAATATTTTCCATAACCAGTGGCATATGCAGTTGCAAGATAAATTGCGAAGTTTAGCGCAGCGGTGCGTACAAACAGGTTGGCGGCCATCTTCAGTAAGCCTTTAAGTTGCGGATTGATATTAAAACTCAGTTTTAAATTGAAAGGGGTTTTTTTAAAGAAAAACCATAAAGCCATCAAAAACATTACGGCTTGCGCGGATAAACTGGCATAGGCGGCACCTTTTAAATGCAGCGCAGGAATAAAACCATCTACCCCGTAAACCAGCAGAAAATCCAAAATAGCGTTAATTAAAGCCCCGGTAATGCTGCATACCATTGCCCATAAGGTGTTTTGAAGACCGCGAAATACCCCGAATATAGCAAAGGTCACTAATGTGAGTGGATAGCCCAAAGCCCTGATTTGGTAATACTCCTCGGAGTACCTTAAAATAAGGCCTTCCGCATGGTACGCATTGAAAATTGCAGAGGCGAAAAAAGCGGTTAAACCATAAATCGCAAGACTTAAAAGAAAGTTGAAAAGAACGACCTGGGGAATCAGGGTTTTCACCGCGTGCAACCTATTTGCTCCTAAATGTTGGGAAACAATTGAGGAAATCGCGGTCTTTGTTTGAGCCACTATCCAGATAATCGCAGAAAGAAAAGAACCCACAATCCCGGCTGCAGCCAAAGCCTCTATGGGGTTCTCCTCCACATTGCCAATTATTGCAATATCGGTAAGGGAGATAAGCGGTTCGGCAATACCAGCGATTAAAGCGGGAACTGCAAGCAGGTTAATATTTTTAAAGCTGATGGAAGTACTCAAAATTGGGATTGATGGTACAAATTTAGGTAAAGCCACATCTTATCTAAGATGAAGGTATTGGTGAAAAGAAAGTCAAGAATTTATCAGACTGCAACGGTACTAATTTCAGTAAAACAAAAAACCATCCCGTAAAGGATGGTATTGTGGAGAATATCGGAGTCGAACCGATGACCTTTTGGCTGCCAGCCAAACGCTCTAGCCAACTGAGCTAATCCCCCAATAACAGGGCCAAAGATAAAACAAATATTTAAGGGGATAAAATCTTATTTTAATTCTTTGTAAATCTTATTAGGTTGGAAAAACGCCCTTGTAATCCTAGGGTTTCCCTTCAATTGGGCTTGAGATATTCTGGTTTAAAAATTTCAAAGTCCCTTTCAGCATGTATTTAAATGCTGTTGGGAACTCATGACGGGTCCAAGGATGGGAGGTGCCATATACGTGATCAGCACTTTCTACAAGTAGTAGTTCCGCCATAGGGCTCCAATCAAAAAGTTTTCCGGAATCACTTATTGGTACGGAAGTATCGTGGCTGCCGTGAACAATTAAATGAGGGATTTTTAGATATTTTGTCGCTCTTGAGAGCGTGAGCCGGTTTTCATTTTCTTTAAAATTGGTGTAAAACTGGAAATGATGTGGAAGTTGTTGTTTTGTACGTGAATTGACAACATAATTCACTCCCTTCTTTTTCCAGTTTTCCAATTCTTCTTCTTTCGGGAAACGCGAACCAAAATCGCTTACCGATGAAAGAGTGACAATTTTTTTAATACGAGCGTCTTCTGCAGCCTTTATAATTGCAATTCCGCCCCCGCGGGAATGGCCGATTAAATTTATTTTTGAAGTATCCAGATACCCCGCAAAGTCAAAGTTCGGGAGCGACAACCAATCCATTAAAGATTCCAGATCGTCGAGTTCTTTAATAAAATTATTGTCCCCAAAAGCTTCAATATCCATGAATTCGGTTGGGTGCTCGGGAGAAGTTCCATTGTGGGAGAAATTTAGTTTCACAAAAAAAAATCCTTTTTCCGCAAAGGTATCGGCCATCAAATTCCATGCGCCCCAGTCTTTGAATCCTTTATAGCCATGGCAGAAAATTATTACAGGTTTTCGCTTTTCTTCAGATGAAAAAATAAAATCGGTTAGAATGGGTTTTCGGTGTTTTCCCTTTAGTTCAATATTTGTTTTTCTAATAATTTCCATATGCTTGTTTTATATCTTTTTCAACAAATTCAATTTCCGGATCACAAATCTCCAAAATGAGTTTTTTCAGCTGTTCATTAAAATTCTCCAGGATGGTTTGGTCTATACCGGATTCTTTATCCGCTCCCGATCCGGGTTTGCTTTTTTTGGCGAATTTCAAAAATCCCTGGGCCAGGTTTTTAAATGAAATTACACCGGCTTCCACTGGCGTAGTTATAGTTTTGTTTTGCAACAACATAGTTGCATACATTAGCACCTGAAGTGGCTTCGCATATTTGTTATAATCAGAGGTCAGTTCCTCCCAATCAATTATTTCCAATTGATTTTGAATTACTTTCCCGGTTTTATAATCGATGATTCTTAAAATTCCATCCACCAGATCAACCCTGTCAACTTTTCCTCTAATATTTACAGGGAAGTTCAATTCTGTGATTTTTAA
>JBGSWA010000337.1:0-6944 GCA_041752645.1 Gillisia sp.
TCATTTAGAAGTAAAAAAAATGTTAATCACTCGGGAGCCTCCGGTACTGTTGAAATCGTATTAATTACACCTATAATACACCTCAAATTTTGGAAAATTGCTCTAATAAAAGTTTGATAGATACTGTATTGGCAAATAAAATTTTTACTTCTTTTAAATATCCCTTTTAACCCTTTTAGTCAGGTAGAAAAACTGAGAATCTTTGTCAATTTGGTGGGACTGGGTTTTATGCATCAGATGTTTTTTTCTCAGAGTTACTCCCAGGCTAACAACCTGCTCCTACAAGTAATCACTACAATTGACTTTGCCCTGATATTCTTTTTGTGTTTTTTATCCTTGAAGAATTCCCTGACCTTGAAAAACCTGTTCATTTCCTCTTGACTCATCCTTCGCCTAGACGGAAAATCCTATAACTATAATACCATTAAGAATGCCCCGACGAAAACCTCGTTTTCAAAACAGAATGAAACCCTGAAAAATATTTTCTCCAAACTTGCCTGAATGTTCTTCTCCAGATTATTTAAGAATTACAGTATAGCGCTGCTCTTATAATTCCATATACTTCTTCTGATACTCCGGAGAAAGGAATGAGTTTTGGTTCCAATTCAGGGCCAAATTTTTATTCCTGGAAAACCTTTTGTAGACCCCTTGTATTTGTATTTGATTCAGGCCGAGACTTGCCCCGAGCTGGTCAAAATCTTCTTTTTTTATCCTTCTCTTTTCTGCCTTTAAGCTAAGGGCGAGTTCTTCATTATCCCCGGTGTTCATTGTGGACACATTTAGCAGATCATATGCCGGGGATAGGCCCCAAGATTCTCCATTATTGATCAGGGAAAAATTCTTCAGGTGCATATCGTTATTTCCGCTAAGGAAACCACAGACAACTCGAAAAAATTCAATTTATCCAATAAGGTATTGTCTGAATGGGTCCATAGCCTTCCCTACCCTTTCCATGGAGCCCTTGTATTTGTCAGGGAAAGTTATTCTCTAATGCTACTTGGGGCGATTTTGGGAGGAGGGTTCTGTTTATGGTTACCAAGAGAGATCGGCCGAAAGAGTCTTTTGAATTTGCTGTTAAAAGATTATATGCTAAAAAGTAGCTCCTTTAGAGATCATATACGTAATAGCTGTTTTGTATTGATCCGTCCTCGAATAAATCTAAAATCGCATAGCCTGGCGGAGTTTCTTGATACCAATATTTTTCCGCCGATTGTTCATCTCCCTCTCCCCACCAAAACCCGCTAACCGAACCATTACAGTAATACTGGACCTTATTGTAGGTTGCCCTGTCAAGCAGATGTACATGACCGCTAATACAGTGTATGGTTTTATCCCGGTGAAGGTAAAAAAGTTTTGTGATTGGCAAGGCATCTTTATGATTTCCTCCTACTGTATGCGTGCTGGCAGACAAGACTGGATAATGTGACATAACCAGGACTGGAGTTTCCAGGACTAATCCTGCAAGGTCATCTGTGAGCCATTGCAGCTGTTCCTGCCCCAGGGCTCCACCCCCGTCATTATTACTATCCAATACAATAAAATGCCAGCCTGCCCTGTCAAAACTGTAGTAGGGAGAAGACATATTTAATTGATCCATGGCAAATTGCTTCCCGTACATAGGATCGTTTATATTGGGGGCAGCCCACCACATATCATGATTTCCCAGGCAACTGTACATTTTAACCTCCTGAAATTTATCAAGAGAATCCTTCCATAGATCCCACATATCAATTACCTGTTGCCGAGTTATAGAATCGTAATCTGCCGCCATGATGCTATCCCCTCCGTTTAAAAAGAAATCCACCTGGTGTCTCTCAATATCTTTTAAACAGGCATTAAACCTATGGGGAGCGTTATTGTCAGCTGAAAGGTGTACGTCCGTGAAATGGGCGATACGCAAAATCCTTTTCAGCTTCGGGTTTGTTTTTTCCCGGGCACTGATGGCACCTGTAAATAGACTTCCAATTCCTGCAAGGGTTATTCCTTTTACAAATTCCCTGCGTTTCAGGCCAAGTTCTTTGTCCATGGTTCTTTATTATTGGTTGATTAAGCTGCTGAAAAAAAAATCCCCATTAAGTTAAACACTTAGTAGGGGAATTTTTATGCAGTCTGTAATTTATTTTTCCAGTAGTTTTAGCATTTTGTCAAAGATGGCAGTATTCTCATAGATACCTATAAAATTTTCAGCTCCAGGACCATAGGCAAAAACTGGAACCATCGTGCCAGTATGGTGATCGGTACTAAATTCGCCTTCAATATTTCCTTTATCATCACCTCCCAATATAGAGTATCCACCTGTTTCATGATCTGCGGTAATAATAACAAGGGTATTGCCATCTTTTTTGGCGAATTCAAGGACCTCGCCAATAGCCTGGTCAAAATCGAGCATTTCTGTAATTACTCCTTCAGAATCATTGTTATGCCCTTCCCAGTCAATTTGTGATCCTTCTATATGCAAAAAGAAGTTTTCCTTATCTGAAAAATAGTCAAGGGCTTTTTTAGCTGCCCTGGGAAGAATATCCGTTCTGCCTTTTAAAATACTTTCAGGTTGTTTGTCAGCAATAAACGCTGCTATTTTACCTTCAAAAGGAGCTGAAATTGAATCTACCTCATTATAGATCCTGAAGCCTTTTTCACTCAGGCTATCCAACAGGTTTAATTTATCTTCTCGCTTGCTGAAGAAATCTTTTCCTCCTCCAATAAAAAAATCAACAGGTGCCGAAAGCATGTCCATAGCAATAGCCTCGTCCATGCTTCTTGAAAGCTGGTGGGCATAAAAACTTGCCGGGGTGGCGTGGGTTATGGAAGAGGTGACGATAATCCCGGTAGCGTACTTTCCATTTCCGGCAATTTCCAGGATGCTTTCAACAGCAGTGGTATCGGCATCTACACCAATGGCTCCATTATACGTTTTTTTCCCGGTGGAAAATGCAGTGCCGCCTGCAGCAGAATCGGTAATAAGGCTGCTGGCAGAAGCTGTTTTAATCAATCCTATATGTTTAAATTCCTCCAGGTGGAGCTTGTTATCATTTCCTATTATTCCGGCTGTAATTTGAGTCAAGCCCATTCCATCGCCAACCATAAATATGATGTTTTTAGGCAGGTTAGGCTCTTTTTCTTCCTTAGAGGTGGTAGAATTTTCAACAGCTCCCCTTTGACAGCTAAAGGAAAAAAGGAGGCTAAAAAGAAAAATAAATCGGATAAAGAGTTTCATAGCGTAATTTGTTAAATATTAATAAAGAGTAAATTAAAAGTTTTTTTGTAATTTTTTTGATTTATTCCCAGCCAAAAACCTGTTCCAAATTCGGGTTAAGTTGCACTTCCGAAGCGGGTATCGGCCTGTAATAATGTTTTGGCTCAGTGAACATACCTCTTTCTGGGGTCGCTACGATATTGCCGTTGGTGCCGTTGGTGAGATAAACATTCGCGCTGATATTCCCTACATTTCCAACCTTATAATAGATTAATTCCTGCCCAAGGGAATTGGTTTCTTTCGGATCTGGTGCTGCATCTGATTCCTTTAGCAGTACAATGTCGTCCACCCCGTCACCAGTAAGGTCGTATCTACCCAGCCCAGGAAAGTACATTCCTACCGGTTCTTTCTCCATAAGTTTTCCTGCTCCCCACCGGTTCAGATCATCCAGACGACGACCCTCGAGTGCCATCTCTACCCGACGTTCCCTGCGGATTTCCAAAAGGACAGGATCGGATATCTGCGGGTACCTTGCAGCCTGAACAGGATCTGCCTGTACAGCAATGCTCAAATGTGGTATCCCCGCTCGGTCACGCAACTGATTGAGGGTTGCATCCAGGGTAGCCTGAGTCAATTCTCCTAATTCCGCCATGGCCTCAGCATAGTTCAGCAGTACTTCGGCATACCTCAGTACGGGCACATCTACCCCTGATCTCACGTCCTGAGCGGCATCATTAACAAATCCTTTTATCTGGTGATATCCTGTAAAGCTCTTTTTAAATTCCTGTACATAATTAGTATTACCCGGGCTGTAGGTGGAGGTATAATACAGCTCCCATCCTGGATAAGCGAAGGTTTGCGACAGGCGCGGATCCCTGTTCTTAAACTCCTGCACAAAACTCATCGCAGCAGGTTCTGGCTGTTGGCTATAAAAGGTGCCATCTGTCATCAGATAAGTTGAAAGGAGGTCCCGGGTCGGGCTCATTTCATAACTCCCAAAAAGGTACTGTGGATCTCCCTGGTTTTTTATGTCATCCTCAAAAATATTGGTCAAAATTACTTCCGGATTTCCAGAGAGATCCTGGCTTTCAAAAAGTGTATGATAGTCATTTCCAGGACGACCGGTATTATAAACAGAAAAACCTCCCTGGTCCATGAGCTGTTGTGAAACATCGGCCGCTATGTTCAAATAGGTATCGGCAGAAGTCTGTAACCCCAATTCATTGTGATACTTCCTAAAGGTGCCTTCATAAAGAGCATTTCGGATATAATAGGCTGCCACCACCCATTTGCTGACAGCTCCTTCCGGCACGCTTTCCCGAACGTTTTCCAGGGCAAACTGGTAATCCTCAAAGATTTTCTGTACCACAATTTCACGTGGGTCACTGGCTTTGTACAAATCTTCACTTGTATTTCCCAAGGCAGAGTCATACCATGGTACATCGGAATATCTCTTTAGCTTTTCCATATAGAACTGCGCCCTGAAAAAGCGTGCAACCCCTATATAGTGTTTGCGGACATCCTCGGTAACCTCGGCATCCTGGGTGTGCTCCAGAAAATAATTGATATTTCTTAATTCTTCCCAATTCCAATCGCCGGTGATGCTATTAGCACTTGCCTCTGTGGTCATGATGGTTTTTATCTCCCTGTTTCCTGTGGTCGCAGTATTGTCTGTGGCTTCATCGCCATAGTAAATCCCAGACCCTGGAAAATTATACATCCCAAGCACATAAATTGAAAGATCCTCTTCAGTATTAAAAAAGTTTTCTGCACCAATTTCAGTTTCCGGTAGTTTTTCCAGAAGATCATCGCTACAGGCTGTTAATACCAAAATGCTTGCCCCCAGCACGATCTTGTTTAGTAAATTTGATTTTATGAAATTCATGTTAAGATTTTTTATTGTTAAAAACTGATGTTCATCCCAAATGCATATTTCCGTTGGTTAGGATACTGATATCCACTTGTCTGCCCACGGGAAGGACTCGCCCCGGGGTTCAGACTGCTACCAATGTCTGAAATAGCTTCCGGATCAAAGAAATCGGCAATCTCTGACAATTCCAGTAAGTTATCTCCACTTAAATAAAGTCGCACAGAACTAATTCCGATGTTTCGGGTCCAGGTGGTGGGAATGCTGTATCCAATGGTGATATTCTTTAGCCTTACATAGCTTCCGTTCAAAAGGTAACCTGTCTGCGGAATTGCCAGGCCTTTGGTCTGGTCAATGCGTTCTCCCAGGTTTCGATCTGCCAGCCACGACTGGGCTACCGGATATCTCGCATCGGTATTGGTTTGAGCCAGTCCGGCATCAATATAACTCTGAGAGTGCATGTTCATAAGTTCCTGAGAATCATCTGCTGCTCTGTAGAAATCATTAAGATGCCCGTATCCTCCGGCATAAGGCTGCTGATAAAAACCCCAGTAGAGGTAATCCTGCGGGTAATAATCTCTTTTCCCTACCCCCTGCAAAAAGATCCCAAGATCAAAATTATTCCAATCCATGTTCAAATTGAAGCCAAAGCGATATCGCGGCATCATATTTCCGATGACACTGATGTCTTTCGGATCGTCTGCACTGCTTCCCACCTCAATGGCCCGATTCCCATCGCGGTCAACATATTTTGGCCAACCTTCCACGATTTCCAGAGCACCCCACGGAATGATAGAGGTTTGATCTAAAGCCTCGATCTCAGCCTGCGACTGGAAGAGCCCGTCTGAGGTCAATCCCCAAATTTCACCCAGTTCCATCCCTTCCCGGTACTGGGTCAGGCTATTATTAGGATTATCAAAATTGGTTATATAAGAGCGACTGTCACTTAAGTTAAAGCGGGCTTCAAAGTTTAAGGGTTTTTTGGTGCCTATGTAATTACGGTAACTCAGCGAAAGTTCCCATCCGTTGGTCTTAAGGTCTGCCGCATTTTCAAGTGGTTCCTGGGCCCCGAGCACTCCGGGAAGTTCCCTACTCTGGGTAAGCATGTCCTGAGTATCTCGCCTGTAGATATCGAAGGTGGCATTGATCTTGTTTCCCAGGAAACCAAGATCTACCCCAAAGTTTCTGGTGGTTACGGTTTCCCATGTGTAGTTATCTGAAACCAGTCCCGGAGAACTTATGACGGTAGGAGGCAGACTTTCCCCAATAATATAACTGCCACTTCCACTGCGTAAGGAGGGAATATATCCGAAAGAACCCACGTCCTGATTCCCAAGGGTACCATAGGAAGCCCTGAATTTCAGCAGGTTTATAGCTGGTTTCAGGTCCTGCATGAAGTCTTCCTGAGTCACAATCCAGGAGGTGGATACGGAAGGGAAAAAACCATAGCGCGCATCTTTTGGGAACCGGGATGAGCCGTCATAACGACCATTCAATTCCATAATATAGCGATCCTTGTAAATATAGTTGGCCCGGTAGAAAAATCCGGTTACGGCCCAGCTATAGATACTTTGGGATCCAAGCATCTCCCCTGTTGCAAGTTCCAGGGTAGGCAGTGAATTTGAAATTACATCTCTTCGGTTTACCGAGGTGTATTCATCCCGATACTCCTCCTGGTTATATCCACCCAGCAGGGTGAGATCATAATCTCCTAAGTTTTTTGTGAAGGTGGCGAAAAGGTTTAGTACATCGTAATTTTCCTGTCCAAAGGACTTCCAGACGCGGTTCTCCCCTTCTTCCCGGATATCATCCGGAGCAAAACCTATCCTGTATTGTGAATAGAAGGAGTCATAGTTCTGACTTTCAAATTCGTGCGTATATTGG
>JBGSWA010000338.1:0-4172 GCA_041752645.1 Gillisia sp.
GTGTTGGTATCTGTTGGAAATTTATGTAATGGCCATTGGTGTTGGAAACCATTTTTGAAGGAAATCGTTTAATCCAGTCGTAAATATCATTTAAGTTATTCTGTTTCAAATTGTCATACCTAACTTTTAAATTTGAGTAATTAGCCAAATCTTCAACACGTTTCCTGAAAATGTGAGCAGTAGCGGTTAATTCTTCCTTTATTTGCTGCAATTCAAATCGCACTAATACACTGATATCAGTAACCAGGGCGAACTTAACTTCGTTAGGGTCTAAGGAAGCTTCATCAAGTACATTCCCTCTATCACTTTTGTTCCAAAGGTCATTGATACGGCTTGTTTTTTCTTCCAATTTCTGAAAAACAAATACGTCCATGGAGTTTTCCATTAGCGGCATCACCACACGCACAAAATTGTATTGGTTTTTTTGTCGCCATACCCGGCCTTCAAGCTGCCTTATGTCGGTTGGGTTCCAGTTAGGGTAGAGATTATAAAGTACGGTTGATTTTTCCTGCAAGTTGATACCTTCCTTAATTGAAGATGTTCCTAATATTACTTTGCAAGTACCTTCATTAAAGGCATCTTTAATTTTCTCCTTGTTTGTGGTACTCATCCCACCTTGGATAAATTCAACTTCGTCAACCTTTTGTTTCGGGTTGCTGATTAATTTTACTCCTTTTTTATAGCCTAACTCTTTCTCCAAATACTCTTTAATGAATTTGAAGTATTGTTTTCCACGGTCAATATAAATTACCTGGCCTGAAAGTGGTGTATTTGTTTTTTTATGATGCGCTACTACGGTTGCTATGCACTCCATAGTATATTTTATCTTAGGACTTTCGTTTATAAATTCCAGATAGTCTGTTGGCTGTCCCATATCGAGATTTGCAACATGGCTTTGATTTGATTTTCCAACCAGAAAAGGGGATAAGGCATTGTTTTGACTATCGGCCATTAAAGATAATAACCTGCCCGGATCATCTTTATTGGCTCCTTCCGATGCTTTTCTATTTATTTCTGCCTGAATTTCTGCCTGGTGATCCCCGGCCTGCAGATAGGTCAATATTTGTTTGCCCTTTTCAAGTTTTACGGTTCCATTTGCCGTAACCTCGGTTGTTTTCGGTAAATTAATCTTACAAGGTCTTGGTACATTAGCTTCTTCGCCTGTTTTGAAATTAATATGGCTATTGATTAATTTTTGTAGTGAGATTCGGTTATTAAAACTCTTAACCACATTCTTTTGTTTAATTTCTCCGTCAACCCCTACTACATATTCAGAAGTTTCAGCGATATATTGCTCAAAAAATTGTGTAAGGTTCACAATGTTATTGTCCTTCATATATTTATATGAAACCAACGCCAACATAGAGTAAATTTCCAAAGGGCTATTTGTAAATGGGGTTGCAGTAAGCAACATCACATTACGGCCATATTTACGCTGAATATAGTTGCAAAGGAAAAAGGCTTTTACTCCCCGGTTACTTGGGTTTCCCCCTTTTACGTGAAATTGTTTATTTCCGTCTTTTCCTGATTTTACCTCTGAAAATACGTTTTTAAAGTTGTGTGCTTCATCAATGACAACATAATCAAATCCAAGTACCTCAATATCGGCAATTGTTTCTTTCAATCCCACGCCAATAATTTCACGGAATTTTTCGTTTTGTTTTTCCTCATCCCTTTTTGTTGCTCCCTCAGATTGCCCTACGATATCAGACAACTGTTCAAAGTGATCTTCCTGGGTAAACTCATTAAAGCCAATTTTCATTAGTCCTTCGTAAGAAACCAATGTAATTGTGTTTTCTTTTACTTTTTTGTCAAGTTTAATATGGTCATAATTTGCACCCAAATTAAACCAGTCGTTCACTTCTATTCCGGTTCCAGTCAACACTCCTGCCAATTCACCTTCACCAATCATTTCTTTAATCCAGTTTTTGTAAGTTGGGTTTGGTACTGCAATTACAGGCCGTTTACATTTTCCGTTCTTAAGGGCTGTAACAACTTCAATAATTGCCGTGATAGTTTTACCTACTCCCACATCATAAGCGATAATTCCGGAACCTACCAATTCCATAAAAGCGATACCTTCCCTTTGTGCTTTACGCACCTCCAAGGAATTTCCCATGAAGGATCTTGATACCTCAATTCCAATTGGAATTTTTTGATATTGAAGCGGGGCCGTTGAATTGTACTGGCTATTATAATGTGCATCTATGGCCAACTGATCTGTTGTTTCCAAGGCTTCATATAAAAACAACTTAAATAGCCGTTCGCCTTCTTCCCTTGTAACTTTTTTTATTTTACTCCATTCTATTTTTTCAATATTCCGGGGCTTATTCTCATTTTCCAAATAGTAGTTTATTATCTGGTATGAACTTGTTTTCTTTATGTTTTCCTCTGAAAGATTCCTTAACCAATCTTTGTAGGCTTCTTTCAATGTGGTAGGTGCAACAAGGATAACCCCGGAAGATTCCCGCAAATTATCAACTGTAAATTCCTTTGGAAATGTGGAAATAGCCAATACAATAGGCCGTTCTGATTCAATTGGATTTGAAATAGATAATACGGACGGTTTTAATTTTTCAAGGGTTTCTAAATGATCTTCATAAATGCCAGGGCCAAACTTCTCAATAAGCATTTCCTTCTCTTTTTTTAGCTTTGCAATTTTTGTGTATAAATTACCAAACACAAAAACAGGAAAAGGCACGTAAGAATTAGTTGTGGGATCATAAAATATAACTCCTGTTTTTACCCAATCAAAAATCAAGGTTTTAGATTCCTTCACAAAATAAGATTTCCAACTTGACATTGACACACCTTGGTTCCTTCTATACCAAACCCAGGCTTTTATTTCTTCCTTGGTAATGCCAGGGTTGTACATTGCAACGGTTTCATCAATGGTAAATGTTTTAGATGCTGATCTTCCCAATCCTACATTTGCACCCATTAACCCTGTGATAAAATGAAGGTTATTTTTAAGTAAATCTTCTATTTGATCGTCTAACTTTCCGGTATATCTTTTCATTGATTAAGTTGTAATTGAATTAATATTGCTTTAGCCCTTGATCTGGCAAGCTTTAATTTATTATTGTCTTTAGTCATCATTCCTGTTACCCTCAAAACATCTTCTTTTGTACCCTTGATTTGGATAGGAAAAAAGAATGAAGTTGATTCAAACTCAACCCCGGCTATCTTTTCGGGATGCTTTGTAAACCACCTGTTATCACTTGTAATTTCTGTAAAATCACTCATTATATCATTTCGTTAATGTGTGGAATGCAGCCGGATATGCTGATTTGTTCATCTACCATCATTTTAATGATTAGTTCTTCCACCATTTTATAACCTCGTTCATCCTGGATAGCGTTAAAAACGTTATCGGCCATTTTTGGAGTAACCTTTCCTAACTCGATAAATATCTGATCTCTTACTTTCTTCATTTTATTTCCTTCTAAATATTAAAATATCTGTTGGCACTCCTGTATTCTTAAAAACCTTTGGCATTCGGTACGCATCGACAAATTCAGCATACTTACCTATCAATTCCTTTTCACGGGCATAGGTTTTGTTGTTTCTCATAAAATTGGAACCTGTAATAAATACCAATAACCCACCCGGCTTTAGTAGAAGTAATGATTGATACATAAAGAACATTTCCATTTGTTTAATCTTCAACGACTTGAAAAAGCTTGAATAAAGATTAGTGGATTTTCCATAAGGCGGGTTCCCAAATACCAAATCGAACGGGTAACCTTCTAACCAGGATACCGGCTTCTTTAATTTTGTTGTAAACCTTGGCTCAGATAAAAATGCAGTTTCAAAATATTGATTGTAAAATTTCGCTTTAGGATTTCGCTTTTGCGCTATTTTAAAATTAAGTGGGTCCAATTCAAATGCGGTACAATTTTCCGGATGGTCAAGAACTGTAATCATATTCCCATTTCCACAAGCGGGTTCTAATACTTTACCGTTTTTAGGGAAACCATTTCTTATGGCCAACTTATACATCACATCGCAAAGCCATACCGGGGTAAAGAATGAATACAGTTTATTCTGCCCATCACTCGGCTCATAATTTTCCAACGATAAATAATCCTCATTGGATAATGAAGATTGATCTAAAATAGATTTGATTTTATCCTTATCGGTCATTTAAACGGTAATTGATTTTCCAAAAG
>JBGSWA010000339.1:0-18951 GCA_041752645.1 Gillisia sp.
AAGAATTCCGTGAATGGGCCAAAAATCCGGTTATGCTGTTGGCTCCGTAAAATTAAATGGTAGTTTTATATCATTCCGTCTAAATTATACCTTCTTTCCCTGATGGTTGTTCAAAAATTACAACTTCTTATAAGATTTTAATACTAGGGTTTTCCCGTATTTTTTGTCAGAATTAATTGCGAGTTCCAATCCTGAGTTTGCGTCTTTTTCCTAATTAAAAAAAATGAAAACCTTTATTTTTTCCACCAACTCAAGGAATATTTTCCGGTATATGGAATTAAAACCACCTTAAAACTGTTATAATTCAATTTTATTTCAAAAAATAAAAACATCAGGCCGAAAACAGCTGCTTTTTAAAAAGATATTTCTTAAATTTAAAAGGTTAGAACCCTTAATGTTAGAAATATGACATTTCACTTCAATATTTTAACTTGTTCCTGCGGCGGGGTTTTTTATTTTCTACTTTCAATTACATCCTTAAAAACAGAAACAAATGAAAATTTACGATGATAAACACATCAAAAACGTGGTCTTTGTTGGCGCTCATAACAGCGGTAAAACCACTCTTTCCGAAACCATGTTGTTTGAATCCGGCCTGATAAACAGACGCGGGACAGTTGAGGCCAAAAATACGATCTCCGACTATCACGAAATTGAACATGAAAAAGGAAATTCTGTTTATGCTACTCCCCTGCATACCGAATGGCGAAA
This sequence comes from Gillisia sp., assembly GCA_041752645.1. GTDB lineage: Bacteria > Bacteroidota > Bacteroidia > Flavobacteriales > Flavobacteriaceae > Gillisia. Next base: position 712 of record JBGSWA010000339.1, read on the forward strand.
CTACAAGATCAACATCCTGGATACTCCGGGATTGGATGATTTAATCGGGGATGTTATTTCATCCATCCGGGTTGCTGATACCGTAGTAACCGTCCTGAATGGGCAGTACGGAGTAGAAGTGGGAACTGAGATCATCTGGAATTACATCGATAAATATCACAAACCCACACTTTTTGTCATCAATCAAATAGACAATCCCAATTTGAAATTTGAAGAAAGCTTTAATAGCATCAAAAACCTGGTGGGGAACAATGCGGTGAAGATCCAGTATCCACTTCAGGTTAATGGCGCGCAATGCATTGTCGATGTATTAAAAATGAAAATGTATAAATTTTCTGCGGAAGGTGGAAAACCCGAAAAACTTAAAATACCCAAAGACCAGAGGGAACTTGCGGACAAACTGCACAATGAACTGGTTGAAAAGGCAGCTGAAAATGATGAAGCGCTGATGGAGTTATTCTTTGAGAAGGGAAGCCTTAATGAAGATGAATTGCGCAAGGGCATTAAAGCAGGAATGCTCAATCACGAGCTCTTCCCCGTATTTTGTATTTCCGGCTTAAACGATATGGGAAGTGGAAGGCTGATGGGGTTTATCGATAATGTAGCTCCTGCCGCTGCCGATCTGAAACCGGAACAAAGTGTAGACGGAAAAGAAATTTTCTTCAAAAAAGAAGCTCCAACTGCGGTCTTTGTCTTTAAAACCGTACATCAGCCTAATTTAGGTCAGGTTAGTTTTTTCAAGATAATGAGCGGGGAAGTTAATTTAAATGACAAGCTTGTGAATTCCCGAAGTGGAGAAACTGAAACCTTAAACCAACTCTTTATTATGGATGGAAAAGAGCGAAAACAGGTTACAAAATTAAGCGTTGGAGATATTGGCGCTACCTTAAAATTAAAATATACCGAAACAAATGACACCTTATCCCAGGAAGGAAATGAGATGGTAATAAAACCCATTCAATATCCACAGCCCAGGATCAGGAGAGCCGTATTTGCGGTAAATACCAAGGATGAGGAAAAACTGAGTGAATCCCTGAGAAAGATTCATAGTCAGGACCCAACTGTGATCATCTCCTTTTCAAATGAAACCAGACAACAGATCATGGCTTGTCAAGGAGAATTGCACCTTGCAACCATAGACTGGACCCTAAAAAATATTTATGGCGTTGAAGCGCGTTTCGAAAAGCCCAAAATTTCCTTCAGGGAAACCATACAACGCTCTTCATCCGCTAATTACCGACACAAGAAACAATCAGGAGGTTCCGGGCAATTTGCCGAGGTACATATGAAAATAGAACCCTGGGTGGAAGGAATGGAAGAACCTGAAGGGTTTAATCTCAGGGGAAAAGAACTGGTTGATCTTCCCTGGGATGGAAAACTGGTTTTTTACAACTGCATTGTTGGCGGAGTAATAGACCAGCGGTATTTGCCTTCAATAATGAAAGGAGTACTGGATGTTATGGAAAAAGGTCCCCTCACCGGCTCTTATATCAGGGATGTCCGGGTCATGGTATACGATGGTAAAATGCACTCGGTTGATTCAAACGACATTTCGTTTAAAATTGCGGGAGCCCATGCCTTCAAGGAGGCGTTCCTCAATGCAAATCCAAAATTACTGGAACCCGCAATGGAACTGACCGTGACCGTTCCTGAAGACATGGTAGGCAATGTAATGACAGAGTTGCAGACCAGGAGATCCATAATACAGGGAATAGACAACAGCAATAAATATCAAATTTTAAAATGTATCGCCCCGGAGGCAGAATTATTCGGATTTTCTACCGAACTCAGGTCCCTGACCAAAGGCAGGGCAACCTTTAAATCGGTATTTTCATCCTACCAACCCGTCCCTGAGAATGTTCAAAAGGAGCTGGTCAGTGTGGGGGGAGACAGATAGGTATACCATAATCCGGTTTAAAAAAGACAGGGTGAAGAAGCTTACAGGACCGAAACTATTTTCGGAAAAACCAGGATCCAGACTGCCGACAAGGTAAAAGAATATTCTCCATTTTTTAGTGTCGAAACCTATATTTTGGGCAGTAGGGGAGCAACCAGAAAATGGACAATGCCCATCAGATATTCGGGAATTATCCTCAATATAAGTAACAAGTCAAAACCCCGAGATTTTTAAACTTACACATTTTATGTATTGTCCCCTTAGTACCAATCAAATTTAATATTTGTTTAAGGGTATAGGTTATACATCCAAAGCCTGACATCCGGAGAGGCTTGCTTCCTGCCTATTCTGGAAAGGAAATCATAAATCGCCCATTGTTTCCAAATAGTTTCCTATTCTACAAAATCGCCATTGCCAAGCTTTATGCTATATGCTGTTTCCTCGGTAGTATTAGTCACAGGGATGACATATATATAATTTTCCGACTTATTCTTGGAGATATTCCTGAAAATTTTTATGAATTGCAACTGATTTTTATCAATGAAAATTCTTTCCTGTATGACTTTATCGATTTCATTAATGAAAATATACCTTGACCCTTGATATTTATGAGTTACTCCCACAGGTAAATTTTCAACATCACTGCCCAGCTGGATATTTAAAATGGCAGGATATAAATGCAAAAAGTTGAAATCTATCTTTGTTTTGGAGTCCAGGTTCTCTATCTCTATTGCATCCTGATAGTTGGTCCAAATATTATCTTGTCCCTCGGCCAGGACACTATAAGTATCCCCCTTTCCACTGGTTGTAAAATTCATTTCGTAGAATCCATTGGCCTCTGTCTGGGTGGAGTCCAAAACTTGTATAAATTCTCTGGTACTATAAAAGCCATTGGCATTGCTCTCTACGATTAATAATTTCTGATCTACAACAGGCAAATCGTTAACAGAATCGTAAACTGTTCCGTAAACACTGGATTCCACACCTTCCGGTTCCAAATAATCCTCACATTTCATGCATAAAAAGAGAAGGGAAATAAGCAGGAGGAGAGGAATTTTTTTTAAACCGTTCATCTTTGAAATTTGTATCTCAAGTTAATAAAAATATCTCACAAAATTCCCGTATTTGTGAGGTTGATGATTTAAAGAGATCATTTTAGATGTTTAATATCATGATAATTGATAAAATTAGAAAAAAAAGGAAATCAGGACTTCCTGCCACTTATAAAGCTTTAGCATTGGGTTTCGGCTGAGGATAGGATAAAATGATACTTTAAATGTAAGTATAAATGTCATTTTAAATGTCGGTATAAATTATTAACTAAAGCTTAATATCACATATCGAATAAAAAATAAAATTTATGGAATGACCTAAATAATTGGAAACTAACCGGAAGTTTACTCCCTTTATGACCGAATGAACATGGTGCTTAAGGGAGCCGATGCTATGGGATAGGCGAACTCAACGGTTGATAAGGATTGCCTTATTGTTCAGCGTCCCAGGCAAGCCCCGCAATGATGGGCTTGCCTATTTTAGCTATATTTCCAATTCTGACTTTGGAGATATCCACAGCTTTTCTGAAATCAAAGTAGTCTAAACGGTGCGCTCGAAATTCACAAAATCGCCACATAGTCTTAAAAAAAAAATACCCCTTGTAATGACAACAGAAGCTCCTTTGCCTCCCAAAGTCCTTTTTGTTCTGTGATTTTGGTGTTTCCTTATGAACTTTTTTATTTTCCTGAGCTTCCCTCTATCCCTAAAGCCCAAACTCTTTACCCTCTCATTTCCTCACCATTTGCTCCATAACCTCCCATAGATTCTCTGCCAGGATCTTCTGGCCTTCTGCAGTAGGATGAATACCATCGGCTTGATTCAACTCAGGATTCCCAGCCACATCCTCCAGTAAAAAGGGGATAAGTCCAATATTATTTATTTTGGCAAGTTCCGGGAAAATATCCCTGAATTCAGAAGTGTATTCCTGTCCCATATTGGGGGGAATCTGCATTCCGGCAAGAATAATTTTTGTTTGCGGGTTTTTAGATCTTACGGTATCAATTATAGCTTGCAAATTTTTTCGTGTCTCCTCCAAGGCAATGCCGCGCAACCCATCATTGGCCCCCAGTTCAAGAACAAAAAGCTCCACCTTCTGATTCAGCACCCAACCAATCCTGCTTCTTCCGCTTGCGGTAGTTTCCCCGCTCAGTCCGGCATTGACCACCTGGTATGGCAAATTCAGCGAATCCAGTTTTTCCTGGATAAGTGATGGGTAGGCATCATTGGGATCCAGTCCCATTCCTGCAGTAAGGCTGGTTCCAAAGAACAGGATCACCCCTTCCTGTTCCGTCTTTTGGTGCCTATTTTTGAGCATCTCCTCTCCCTTATTTTGATCCTCCTTTTTAGTGGTTTCCCCACAGGAAGCAAAAAAAATAAAACCTAACAAAGCATAAAAAAGTTGCAATTTTCTCATAACACAGGGATCAAAATCAAAATCATTTACTTATTTTGTCTTCTTTCAGAAATAAATTAAGAGTCGAAAGATGACAAAGATATTAAACCTGCACAACTTAGAGAAAACCTATTCCAGTGGTTCCAAAAAGCTTACCGTCCTGCATGACATTAACTTTGAAATTGAGCAAGGAGAAACCTTTGCCATTGTTGGACCTTCCGGTAGCGGAAAAACCACTTTGTTGGGGCTTTGCGCCGGACTGGACAGGCCCGATTCCGGTTCCATAAGCCTGTGCGGTTCGCTTCTCAGCAGTTTAACCGAGGATGAGCTTGCAGTGCTCCGAAACCGAAATGTAGGTTTTGTTTTTCAGGATTTTCAATTGCTGCCAAGCCTTACCGCTCTGGAAAATGTAGCCGTCCCCCTGGAGCTGCAGGGAGCTAAAAATGCCTCTGAAACAAGTAAGGAATTATTGAAAAAAGTTGGACTGGGAGACCGTTTTCACCACTATCCCTCGCAACTCTCGGGAGGGGAACAACAAAGAGTCGCCGTGGCAAGGGCATTTTCCAATAGCCCTTCCATCCTTTTTGCCGATGAACCGACCGGGAACCTGGATGCGGAAACCGGGGAAAAGATTATTGATTTGCTTTTTGAGCTCAACAGGGAATTGGGAACAACTCTGGTTATTGTAACCCATGATATTGAACTTGCCCAGAAAACCCAGCGTATTCTAAAGCTGAAAGGCGGGAAAATTATCTCCAACCAGACCTCTGAATCATGGTAGACAGAAATATAAACACTTATTCAAAGGCCGGTTTTGGTTGGCTTTTAAAAATGGCATGGCGGGATGGAAGAGCGAGTGGCAGGAAATTAGTCCTTTTTATGGCCTCCATTGTTCTGGGGATCGCAGCAGTAGTTTCCATTCAATCCTTTGGCGAGAATTTAAAGGAGAATATATCGCTGCAGTCAAAATCCCTGATGGGAGCCGATTTTAAGATAGACACCAATAAACCTCCCAATGAAAAGATACTGAGTATCATCGATTCTCTGGGCGGGGCCAATTCAAAAGAGATCAGTTTTTCTTCCATGGCCGCTTTCCCAAAAACCGATGCCGCAAAATTGGTGCAGGTAAGGGGTATTGAAGGAGGCTTCCCTTTTTACGGGGATCTGGAAACAGATCCTGCTATGGCGGCAAGCCAATATCAGGAACAAGGCGCCGCCCTGGTGGATGCAACCCTAATGCTTCAAATGGGGGTCAAACCCGGGGACAGCATAAAAGTGGGGACCATTACCCTTCCCATCTCCGGGGCTTTAATATCAGTTCCAGGGAGTGCGGGGATTTTTAGTTCCATTGCTCCTCCTGTAATCATTCCCTACAGGTTTATTGCTGAAACCGGCCTTGTGCAACAGGGCAGTCGGATAAATTATAATTATTATTTCATTGCCGGGCCCACTATGGATATGGAGCAACTGGATAATACCCTGGGGGCTGTAGTTGATGCCCAGGATGCAGATCTGGATACCCACCTTTCAACCAGCAAGCGATTGGGCAGACGCTACGATAATTTTGGTAAGTTCCTCAACCTGGTGGCCTTTATCGCCCTCTTATTGGGATGCGTTGGAATTGCCAGCTCCATAAATATTTACATCAAGGGAAAATTACGCTCTGTTGCGGTTCTCAAATGCATAGGCGCTACCAGAAGACAAACCTTCCTTATCTATTTGTTACAGATCGCCGCAATGGGTTTTTTGGGAGGGATTATTGGCACCGGTATTGGATTATTGCTCCAGGGGGTGTTCCCTTTATTTTTGCAGGATCTCTTACCGGTGGATGTAGAAATGTCCTTTGGGCCACAGGTGATCCTGATGGGGATGCTTCTTGGAATTTTAATGTCGGTATTGTTTGCGCTATATCCTTTAATGGGCACCCTGCAGATTTCCCCTTTACAGGCATTGCGGGTAAAGCAGGATGACAGGTCAAAGTCCGGAATGGCAGGTTTGCTGGTTTTACTGGGGATTTTTCTGTTTATTTTTCTCTTTTCATTCTGGTTACTGAAGGATTGGAGGTATTCCCTTGCTTTTGTGGGGGGTATTATCATCACCTTTGCCATTCTTGCGGGGGTTGCAAAATTGTTTATGAAAGCCATAAAGAAATACTTCCCCTCCGCCTGGGGATTTCCTGCCCGTCAGAGTTTGCTCAACCTTTCCAGACCTCAAAATCAAACCCTTACCTTGGTCCTTGCCATTGGGGTGGGTACTTTTTTGATAAGCACGCTTTATTTCACAAAAGACGTATTGCTGGCACAGGCATCTCTGGAAACCAACTCCAATAGCCCAAATATGATCCTGCTAGATGTGCAGACCCAACAAAGAGAAGCGATTTCCCAATCAATTAAAGAAAATAACCTGCTGATTTTGGATGATATTCCTATAGTAACTATGAGAGTTCAAAGTCTCGCTGGCATACCGGTGAGCACAATCCGGAAGGACACTGCCTCCAAGGTGAACGGCTGGATCCTGGATCACGAATTCAGGGTTACCTATCGGGATTCCCTAATTGCCTCTGAAAGCATAGACCAGGGAAAATGGACCATAGAAGCAGAGAAAACCGATCTGGTGCCCATCTCCATAAGTGATAATTTTGCAGAGGATGCAGCTGTAAAGGTGGGGGACAAAATCTCATTTAACGTGCAAGGGGTTTTGTTGAACACAGTGGTAGGAAGCATCAGGACGGTAGACTGGAGCAGGATGCAAATGAATTTTTCCATCGTTTTTCCAAAAGGCGTTTTGGAAGAGGCTCCCCAGTTTCGGGTACTATCAACCAATGTACCAAATGAAAAAGCCTCAGCCGGATTGCAAACTGAATTGGTGCGTAAATTCCCGAATGTCTCCATTATCGATCTAAGACAGGTGCTGAAGGTTATTGAAGGACTTCTGAACAAAATCTCCTATATCATCAACTTTATGGCCTTTTTTAGTATACTTACCGGCATTATTGTTTTATTAGGAGCGGTACGCACCAGTAAATATCAGCGGATAAAGGAAAGTGTTCTTTTAAGGACTCTCGGGGCCAAAAGCGACCAAATCCTGAAGATCCTCGCACTAGAATATATGTACCTGGGAGTTTTGGGAGCCCTGTCCGGAATTTTACTGTCCACCATCAGCAGCCAATTGCTGGCCTGGTTGGTATTTGATTCCCCGTTTATTCCTTCTGTGTTCCCATTCCTTGTATTGTTCCCCGGAATTACACTATTGGTTATGATCATTGGTTTGGCAAACAGTTTCAGCGTTATTAAAAGCCCACCCCTGGAAGTGCTTCGGAAAGAGGTAACCTAAATTTATGGGTGGAGATTCGCAGCCCTGGATCGGGGGTAAAAGTTCCTGTATTAGCCCAGGTCCTGAACAAGGTTATGCCTTTCTGATCCCTTAGATTTGAATATTGATTTTTGAATTATTTGATTTCCGAAAAATAGAATTATTGTCTTTTGATCTTAGGATCTCAATAGAAAAGAACTAATAAATATTTTCTTAAATTGCGGGAGAATTGACCTTCTTTAATTGTAATTCCCACTAATATGCAAAGCACCGATAATCTGAAACTCCAGAATTTAGAATCCAAAATGGATTTTAATCTCGAGCGTTTTTTTCAACTAACTCCCGACATCCTTTGCATTGCCGGATATGACGGGTTTATAAAAAAAGCGAATCCGGCTTTTTTAAATTTGCTGGGCTACCCTTATGAGGAGTTGATGAATACCCCCATCAGTGATTTCATATACAGTGAAGATAAAATAATCACTTCCCGGTTCAGGGAAAACTTAAAAAAAGAAATACCGCTGTTAAATTTTGAAAACAGGTATGTTACAAAAACTGGAGATCTCGTCTGGTTATCCTGGACTTCAATTTCTGAACCGGAAAATGAATTGATCTATGCCATTGCAAAGGATATCACTCATGTGAAAAAGCTGGAGGCAGAACGCAATTTGCTTCTTCTCAACCTCGCAAAATTAAATACCGAACTCAAACAATTTACCTACACCACCTCCCACGATTTGAGATCCCCAGTGAACAACCTCCTTTCCCTGTTCAGCCTCCTGGACCTTTCAAAAATTGAGGACAGTGAAACCCTGGAATATATAGAATTACTCAACACCTCTACCCTTAACATGAAAAACACCCTCAACAAATATGTTGATGCCTTAAGCTGGGAAGAAAGTATAAACGCGCAGGTGGAGGATTTGAATTTAAATGATATCCTGAATATTGTACGGAATTCAATAAATACATTGATCACCAACTCGAAGGTGAAATTTGAAATTGATTTTTCTGAAGTGCCGGAGTTAAAATTCAATTCCTTCTACCTGCAAAGCATATTTCTTAACCTGATCTCAAATTCAATTAAATATTCAAATCCGAAGGTGCATCCCATAATTTCCATCAGCTCCCGCAAAATCAATAATGTAAGCCAGCTTATTTTTTCGGATAACGGAATTGGCTTTGATATGGACGCGGTAGAAAACAAGATTTTTGGATTACACCAAAGTTTCCATAATAGCAAGGATAGCAAGGGGATCGGGCTATACTTGGTTCAAAACCACCTGCAAAGTTTGGGTGGAAAAATTACGGTGGAAAGCAAAGTTAATATCGGGACAAGATTTACCATGACTTTTAAGGAATAGGATTTAATTAAAGAAAGGAAAAAAACATTTTTCCAATAAAAGCATCTTTCCTGTAAAATACACTTCACATAAAACCTTTAAACAACTTTTATTACCCGATCCTGGGCCGGAAGAGTGACTCCGGGATTTTGAGATTTACCCCAATTTTCATCCTGATTTTGCGGGGATTTGGATGCCTGTTTTTGCTTCTGTTATATCAGACCAATTCCCCGGTAAGCTCAGTAGGATGGTTGTGCTCCAGGAATTCTGAAGTTTTATCAAGGGCAATAAAAAGAATGTAATTAACCACCCCGGTTTTCTCATCTGCAATTGGAATATTTTCCATCTGCCAGTAACTTTCCTCAAACTCATTGAGGCAGGGGATCAGCAAATCATATCTAAAATTATCTAATTTTTCAGATTTCCCGGAAAGTAACACATTTTTAAGGGAGTCGTGTAACTCTTTCCAACTGTTACCAAGTTGTTCCGGATTTTCGGGAAAAACATCGGGGAGGATCATTCCAGACAATTCCTCCATTGTTTTCCCGGAGAGCGTAAAGAAACGTTCATTTGCATCCTTTATATAAAAAAATCCGTCTCTTGGTTTCAGCAAAAGGCAAGGTAATGGCAACATCTTAAAAACATTTTTATAATTATTCATTTTAAAAGAATATTTAAAAATCCATATAGTAGGGTACTTAAAAATTTAATATTTCAATCAAATCAAGCCAGAAAAGTACTCTTTTTTATACAACAAGAAATTAAAAAAGCAAAGATTTGGCATGTTATTTAGTTTAATTAACACTTCATCTCCTTCCCCGGACCCTAAAACCGAATACCGGAATTAAATCAAAATTTTATCTACCAAAATTAGCAGCCTCACTTTTTCTTGTAAAAACAACCAAAAGGTTTACCATTACAACCAAAATCACCAATAGGCCTTTATCCAGAAATTCACTATCTTAGAATCCTTACAAAGGAAGTTTTAGCCCACAGTGCGGTCTGTTTTTTCACCCCTTGATTCAACAGAATGTTGCAACATTATTAAAACTTAAAAATATGAAGAAGTGCATTCAATTTATTATTTTGGCTTTTATGATTTTTTCCTGTCAAGAAAATAACCGGGACCAAAGGCTTTCAGATATGGCGGGTTCTGAAGGGGAAATGGCACTAACGACAAAGGAATCCCAGATTGGCCCACCTACGGCGGTATCCATTGATATCATTGAAACCACCGAAGTAAATAAAAAAAAGGTAATCAAGGATGGGCGTTTAGGAATTAAGGTCACCGAACTGGAAAAAGCCAAATCCAGAATAGACAGCCTGGTTAAAAACAATGGCGGATATTATGCCAATGAAAATTTCAACAATACCGATTATGAAGCTTCATTTAGCCTGAGAATACGCATCCCCACCGATAAATTCGAGAATTTCATCGCCCAGGTGGAGTCCGGGGATGGGGAGATTCTGTATAAACAAATTGACGCTCGCGATGTCACCGACCAATTCATCGACCTGGAAACACGCCTGGAGACAAAAAGCAGGTATTTGACCCGGTACAGGGAGCTACTTAAACAGGCAAAAAACATCAAAGAGATCCTTGAAATCGAAGAAAAGATCCGCGGTCTGGAAGAAGAAATTGAAAGCACCACGGGCAGATTAAAATACCTGGGGGATTTGGTGGATTACAGCTCCCTGGATCTTATGATCTCAAAACAAAAGGAATTTAAATACACTCCCGGGGATCGGGACAAATTTTCAGAACGCTTAAAAGAATCCCTCTCGAATGGCTGGAGGGGATTTGTAGATTTCTTGCTCGTTCTAATCAAGATCTGGCCCTTCTGGATTATTGCTGCCCTATTGTTTTATTTCTGGAGAAGATTTAGAAACAGAAAGAAGGGCAACACTTAAGGGATCCAAATCCAATAACCTGGTTTCTGGAGAAGATTCAGAAACCGAGAGAAAACCAGCCATTAAGGGGTACAATCCATTAATTTGGTAAAAAAAGGCTGAAGTACAGCCCCCGGGATCACAAGCCTCCTCAACCTTGCGAATCGAACCCAAATATAATTCCGAACAATTCTCAAAACCAGGTCCAATTCCTGAATTGTAATTGCTCCTCAGGATGGGGCCAGGGGATTCATAGAGTTTCATTTGGAGCAGATCCATCGGATTTTGTGGTTAAAATTAAGGGAAATCCCGTATCCCTATTTTTTGAAAATCCATGAAGTTTTGTTTAATTTTAAACAGGAGAGAAATGAAATATGAAATAACCTTTTAAAACCTACATTATGAAAGCAATTTATTGCAGTGAGGCCGGCTATGATTGTGAGGCTATAATTCTTGCCCCAGGGGCAGAGGAGGTTTTGAATTTTGCCATTGCCCATATAAGGGAGGTTCACGGGGAGAAGCCAACTCCGGAATTAATTGAACAACTGACCGAGCTTATCAGGGAAGAATAAAATAGAGTCAGGCAGAGTTAAGGCGGGTGTTCAAAGTAAGAGGTAGAATATAATGAAACCTCCCTGGCTCAACTTAAGGTAACAACCTGAATTTATTTTCTCAAACATAATCCTGATCCTTATTTTTTTTTGACAGGATTTGTCAATCCTGCCCGTGTCATCACACCCCATTTCTTCTTTCCACGTATGAGATCGAAATTTCCCATAATCGCAGACCACATTATAAAAGGATGGTATAACAAAGGTTCAAGCAAGGCTGAGACTATTAACCTGAAGATATATTTGGGCTTGGTGTATTGTTGAAAAGAATACTCCTCAAAGAACAAGGCCGTGACCGAAAATAAAAACGCAAAACTATAGACTGCCAGGAAAAAGGAGGAAAAAATGACCAAGTCGATCTGGTTAAATATCAATAAAAATAAAAAGAATAAAACTCCTAAAAATTCGATGATCGGTGCCAGCCATTCAAAGAAAAACCAGAAAGGCGTGCTGAGCATCCCCAGGATCTTATACTTTGGATTGAACAACATTTTTTTATGGATCCAAAGGGTTTCTGCAGTGCCACGTGTCCACCGGTTGCGTTGGCTGTGAAGGATCTTCCAGCTTTGGGGCACTTCTGTCCAGCACAAAGGATCCGGGACAAATCCAACGCTGTAAGGCACATTCTTTTCGCGCATCATTCTCCGCATGCGAACCAGCAATTCCATATCTTCCCCTACCGTATTTGTATTATAACCTCCTGCTTCAATAACCGTGGGTTTATCAAACATTCCAAAGGCACCGGAAATAAGCAGCAGACCATCCACCCTGGACCAGGCCATGCGTCCCATTAAAAATGCCCTGAAATATTCCAAAACCTGAACTCTGGCTATAAATTTTTTGGGTAATCTCACCTCGATGATTCGCCCATCTTCAATCACGCAGGAATTGGCAACCCTGATAACCCCTCCCGAGGCAATTACCTTCTTCTCATTGTTCAAAAACGGTTTTATGAGCTTCAACATGGCATCATGCTCAAGAATACAGTCTACATCGATACAGCAAATAATTGAGTTTTTGCAAATATTTATTCCAGTATTTAAAGCATCGGCCTTGCCCCCGTTTTCCTTATCGACAAGGGTTAGACCCTTAAAGGCTTTGTTCCTGGATTTGTATATTCCCCTGATGGTTTTGGTCGGAATGAAACTATGATGCAGGACATCCCTTTTCTCTAGTTCATATTCCTCAATTAGCTTGCTGAGCGAATCATCCTTACTCCCATCATTGATAATGACAATTTCAAATGAAGGATAATTAATGGTGAGAAGAGATCGAACATTTTCCACAATATTCAATCCTTCATTATAGGCAGGTGCCAGAATGGAAATAGCCGGCAAATTCAGGGATTGCAACATAGCTGTCTCATCCACAAAATTATTCTTTCGCTTGTAATCCCGTATTTCTATCAATGAAAAAACCGCAGAAAAAAGATATCCGCTGCAAATAATTGAGCCGTAGCATAAAAAGAGCCAGCTGGCTATCTCCGTGATTTGATGTACCTCAGAACCCATTTAAATTTCTAATTTATTTTCAAGGGAGATCGCCATTGCAATCTGCCCTGACTCCTCCTGTATAAACCCCCGCTCTATATTGGCATATTTTATTTTCAGCTCCCACTGTTGGGCAGTTATCAATGGTTTAATTTTCTGCAGATCCCGAGAGGCCCCGAGTTGTTCTATGGATTTTAAAATTTCCTTTTTTATCAGTACGCTTTGCTCTTCAAAACCGGGGATTATTAAACTCAGTAATTCTTCATATCCCAATTTCCGCAAGGACCGTATGGCTTCAATTTTAACGCTTTCCTTTCCGTGATCGAGAAATGGAAGCAGGTTGGGTATATTTTCAAATTGATTATACCTCGAGATGAGTCGTATTGAAAATTCCACCACACTAACTAACTCATGATCGAGCCACCGCGCAAAATCGGGGGTTGGTCCCTCATAAAAATTCTTCAATGCATTTTCTATATAGATTTGTTGCCAGGTGGTCAGTGGGCGTTTTGTTTTTTCCAGAAACTGTAAAGGATTGGATGTTGCGGTTTTTAAAAAATAAAGTTGGGATTGCTGCCTCACCTCATCCCTTTGGTCATTTAAATAGGGTTCTATCTTATGTACAGGAACCACTATTGCCAATTCTGAGAGGGCATAGATAGCTCTTGCCGTATGATGCCAACTATTTTTATCCAGGTCCTTGAGAATAAAAACATCCAGTTGTAATTGTAAAAAAAGTTCCTCCAGCGCTTTGGCGGATTCTCCTTTCAGGTTTTTATGAAATTGCAGGATCTCTTTTATAGTGACCTTTATTTCCAGGGCTGTGTTTAAATGATTTTGTTTAAAATTTTCAACCTCCTTTTGAATTTCGAAATCCTCATCAAACAAATATGAATTTAAAAAATCTATAAGAAGGTTTTGCTGCTGTTGCTTTTTTGAATTCCGAAAATTTTTATAAAGCCGAATTCCTATTATAAAGGTCACAAGGCATAGGGTGAGAAATAAAAAAAACAAAATTATAATTACATTGATTTTCAGGATCCAGGCCCAATCCCTGAAGTTGGAAAAACCGTCAAATAACAGAACAAGGTTTGGTGTCATAAATGAAGATTATAAAATTTCCCATTATCAATGCAATGAACGTACATGAAATTGTTCATTTAGACCCTTTCTTTCCAAATCAGGTTTTAAACTTTATTTAAAAACCTCTTTACCCTGAGCGAGAGTTCGTTTGGACTGAAAGGTTTGGTTATAAAATCGTCCACGCCCATATGAAAGGCATCCATTATAATATTTTCCTGGGTAGAGGTTGACAATACGATAATTGGGGTGTTGGGCAAATTCTTTTTAATGTAACTTATCAGTTCTTTTCCCGTGACAAAAGGCAGCATTAAATCCGTTAGGATCAAATCGAAATTGTCCTGCTTCAAGAACTTCATGGCTTCCCTTCCATCCCGCGCTATTAGCACCTGGTGACCGTCTTTAGTAAGTTTAAACTCTAAGGATTTGATCACCATAGGATTATCCTCCACAACTAAAATCTTTTTCATCCTCCTATCTTGAGTTCAGGAAAATCCCGCGTTAGTTGTTTTGTTATGGAGGCAAATTCCAGCTGCAGGTCATTTATAAGTCCAGGCATTTCGGTTTCTTCGGCTTCAGAATTCAGGAGATGGCATATGCTCCTTCCAGTTTCATTTTCCAACATTTCAAAAGAAGGTTTTATACTGTGGGCTATCTCCCGGATCCTGTTAAAATCCCTGTCCTGAAGTTCAATATTTAACTGCTCCAGCTCCGTGTTTACCGAGGTGCTGAACAATTCCAAAGATTCAAAAACAGATTCCTCATGGCCTTCGAAAATATCCCTTAAATAATTTAAAGAATAAAAATCTTTTTGTGCAGGAGTTCTTTTGGAGAATCTTTGCAGGATTTCATAAATAGGGAGAAAGGTGGAAGATTTTATAAAAGGTTTTTTTATAAGGCCTTCCGCATGGGCCATTGTGCGTAATTCCTGTAGGCTTGGATCTGTTCCAACACTGATCAGCACCGGGAGGATTAATCCCAATTCAGTTTTGATGTAATCTGCAGTTTGATATCCGTTTAAAGGCGAGGAGTTTTCCTCAATTACCAGAACATCTGCCCTGTTGTTTTTATTAAACCAATGAATTGCATCGATGCCGGAATTGCAGATCACGAGCTGCCATCGTTGCTGCAGAGCTATGTGAGCGAAATTTTCCTGTTCTATTGTATTACTTTCGACCAATAAAATAGTAGGTCCTGCTTGTGGGGAAGCATTTGGGTTATTCATTTAAAGGGGGTGATTTGGGGCTAAATTACCTGACTCAGATTTCTAATTTTTAGGCTTATTTTTTTTTTAATTCCTGTTGTTTCATATTTTAAGATTTATTTAAGATATGTTTCGGGTTAAAAGTACTCCTTTTTTAAATGAATAAAGGCCTTTATAATTCAATTAACAAATTATAAGTGCATTGCAATAAGGAGTTTAAGAATTTACCTATAATTTATACGCCAGTTTTTTTATAGCTTTAAACTAAATACTCCTTCCCTGGTTAAGTTTTCTGTAGGTAAATTCGATCATTAGCTTGTGGAGCGATCAAATAGGTTTGGATAATATCCCTTACCGTGTTGAAGATCACTGGCTTGGTAATATAATCATCCATCCCAAATTCTACACATCGCTTCTGCTCTCCCTGTAAGGTTCTCGCGGTGATGGCCACAATGGGCACCCGATGGTTTTTATCTTCCAAAGCCCTTATTTTTTGGGTTGCTTCAAATCCGCTCATAATGGGCATCTGAATATCCATTAAAATAAGATCTATAGGTACCTTCTTATACAACTCCACAGCCTCCAATCCATTTTCTGCTTCCAATATGTTCGCATTTGGCAATGCTTTCCTGATAATGGTTTTGGCCAGAAATTTATTTACAGGATTGTCCTCGGCCACTAAAATAGTAAATACCCTTGCAGATTTAACCAGATCCTCGGAAGGCTTTGTGGGTTCTTTTTCATGAGAGGAAACCTTCATGTTTTTCAGCATTTTAAAAAGTTGATCTATCTGTATGGGTTTTGTAATATTATACTGAACATTTAAATCTTTACAAGCCTGATAAATTTTCTCATCATCGGCAGAACTATGCAATAATATGATTGGTAAATCCTCCCGGGTATAATTAAGTTTACCCCGAATATGGCCAATTAGATCGATCCCGTTCATATATGGCATATTATAATCTACAATGGCCAAATCGAATCTGTTACCACCCTCCAGGGATTGTAAGGCCTCGATCCCGTTGGAAACCAGTTCAGAGCTAATATTTCCCAAGGCCAGCATTTCTTTAAGAATGATCCGGTTATTTTTATTGTCATCAACAACAAGGACCTTATTGATGGCTTTGATCGTTTCTTCCAAATAATCTTCTCCTTTTTCACTCCTGAACCTAATTTCAAATGAAAACACGCTCCCTGAGCCTAATTCACTTGTTACCCTCAGCTTGCTATCCATTAGTCCGAGCAGTTTGTTGCTTATGGTCAGCCCTAAACCTGTTCCCCCGTATTTTCGGGTTGTTGATGCGTCTTCCTGATCAAAGGCCTTAAAGACCTTCTGAAGATTGCCGGGCGCAATTCCAATCCCCGTATCGCGAATTGAAAAGGTGTACAGCAATTCCTCCGGGCTATTTTCACAAGGGGTGGCTTCAATTTTCAATTCAATTTCCCCTTTTTCGGTAAATTTCACCGCGTTCCCTAAAAGATTGGTGATAATTTGCCGGATTCGAATGGCATCTGCATAGATAAAGCGGTTGATCTCTGAAGAGATATTGAGCAGTACCTCCAGATCCTTTTTATGGGCCTGGTGCTTAATGATATCCATTGTTTGCCCGCAAAGCTCTATGAGGTCTGTTCGCTCATTGAGCAGTTCCAGTTTTCCAGCTTCTATTTTAGAAAAATCCAGGATATCATTGATCAGATCCAAGAGAGTATTTGCCGAATAATAGACCGTTTGCATATATTGCTTTTGACCTTTGGAAAGCTCGGTTTTCATAAGCAGGTCAGTGAAACCTATGACCCCATTTAAGGGCGTTCTGATTTCGTGACTCATATTTGCCAGGAATTCCGATTTGGATTTATTTGCCGCTTCCGCTTTCAGCTTTGCATTTACCAGGGAATTTTCCATTTCTTTTCTAACGGTGATATCCTGAATAATTGAGAGAATGACCCATCTGCCGGAGGCGTCCCTCATTTTAACCCCATTTATCAATACCGGAAAGCTGACGCCGTCTTTTCTTACAAACTCGTTTTCAAAAGGTTTAAAAGTCCCTGATTTAAGAAAACCGTCAAAATGTTCTTTTTGTCTTTCGTAAAAAGGCTTGGAGGTAAGTTCTGTACAGGGAATTTGAGCCAATTCCTCCAGTTCATAACCCGTGGATTCCAACAATGCCTTATTGGCATGGATGAATTTCAAGGATTTTAGATCTATCAGCCCAATGCCAAGGGGGGATAATTCATAGAGGGACCTAAATTTGGCTTCATTCTCCCTTATACGATTCTCGGCACTTTTTCTATCGGTGATATCAGATTGTGTTCCGATCATTCTCAAGGGCTTTCCAGAGGAATCCCATTCAATAATCTTACCTCTGTCCAAGATCCATTTGTAATCCCCGTCCTTGCATTTAACCCGTTTTTCGATATGGTAACTTGCCGCTTTTCCCTCAAAATAATCCGACATTGCCTGCTGCGATTTTTCTCTTTCCTCGGGGTGCACCCTCTGGTCCCATTGCTTTACGTCTGTCAGAGCATCCCCGGCATCAAATCCTAACATATTTTTTGCCTGTTCAGACATATATTGTTTTCCCCCGGAGATGTCCCATTCCCAAACCCCATCTCCCGAGCTTTCCAGGGCAAACTGCCATTGCTCCCTGCTCTCACGAAGTTCTGTTTCAATCTTTTTTAAATTGGAAATATCCGATGCTACCCCCAGGTAGCCCGTAATTTCCCCTGCTTCATTTTTAATGGAAGTAACGGCCAGTTGCACCGGAAACCGGGTGCCGTCTTTACGTATAAAAGACCACTCCCTGGTATCAATTTTTCCTTGTTTGGCTCTTAATACAAAAACATCTATCCCGCTTACCTCCGCGGAATACCTTTTGGTAAGTAATTGCTCCCGCTGAAGCACCTCCTCTTTATCGTGAAGAGTCCTTATGTTCATGTGCTGATTAAATTCATCCGAGGTGTACC
>JBGSWA010000340.1:0-2828 GCA_041752645.1 Gillisia sp.
CCAATACAAAAATTAGCGAATATATTTCCCAGCAATTCATCATTGGTAACTTCCCCTGTAATTTCGCCGAAATGATACAAAGCCTGCCGAATATCTATGGCTAAAAGATCTCCGGAGAGATTGTTGTTTAAACCTTCCTGCACCTTGTTTATTTCTTCAAGGGCACTCAACAGGGCATTGTAATGCCTGCTATTTGTCACAATGGTATTGTTATTCCGCAACTCCCCAAGATTGACGAATTCCAGAAGTTTGGCTTTTAATTCTTCCACCCCGATATTTTCCCTGGCTGAAATGGAGAATAGATTTGGGATTTGAGATTTGAGATTTGAGTTTTCCGCTTCACTCAATTTATCTGTTTTATTGGCAACTATCAGTAAGGGTTTTTGTGGAAATTTATTCTGGATTTTTTCAATTTCAACTTTGAATTTTGCCTCCTGGTCGTTGAACATTTCTGCGTTTAGTAGAAAAATAACTACCTGGGCCTGGTCGATTTTTTCAAAAGTTCGCTTTATTCCCAATCCTTCTATCACATCCTGGGTTTCCCGGATCCCGGCGGTATCGATAAACCTGAAACCCACCCCACCAATGGAAATTTCATCCTCAATTGAGTCCCGGGTTGTTCCGGCAATCTCAGAAACTATGGCGCGTTCTTCGTTTAAAAGCGTGTTGAGTAAGGTGGATTTTCCCACATTGGGTTCCCCGACTATGGCCACTGGAATCCCGTTTTTAAGTACGTTACCTACAGCAAAAGAATCGATGAGTTTTTTGAGTACCTTTTGAATTTTGGTCACCAGGCCCATAAATTCATCGCGGTTGGCAAATTCCACGTCTTCTTCGGCAAAATCCAGTTCCAATTCTATTAAAGAGGCAAAGTCCAATAATTCCTGCCGCAGTCTTTGGATCTCGTTGGAAAATCCGCCGCGCATTTGTTGCATTGCCAATTGATGGGATGCTTGATTTTCGCTGGAGATCAAATCGGCTACCGCTTCGGCCTGGCTCAGATCCATTTTGCCGTTTAAAAAAGCCCGTAGGGTAAATTCTCCTGCCTCGGCGGCGCGGCATCCTTTTCTGATCAGGAGCAAAATGATCTCTTGCTGTATATAGGAACTTCCGTGGCAGGAAATTTCTATGGTATGTTCCCCGGTATAAGATTTAGGTCCGTGAAAAATGGAGATCAAAACCTCGTCAAGAATGCGTGCTCCATCCATAAGGTTCCCCAAATGCAGGGTATGTGAGGCTTGATCTTGAATATTCTTATTGCTTTTAGCTTTAAATAATGGCGCTACAATTTTTATCGCTTCTGGCCCGGAAACCCTGATCACTGCAATTGCTCCCGCCCCTGATGGAGTAGCCAATGCTATTATGGTATCATTTAATCTCATTCTGCAAAGATAAGCCTCCCCCGGTTTCCCTCCAAAGCAGGGGGTTTAAAAAATGAAATTCTTAAAGATCAAGACACAATTCCTCTGATGATTTAAGGAAAAACAATTTCATATTTATCTTTAAATTGGAAATCAATAATTAAACGTTTCTTAAGCAGACTTCACAAAGAGTAACTTCCAAAAAAAAAGGAGAGGGGGAGTGCTGTTGAAAATACTTTTTATTCATTGGAGATGGAAAAAGAGGTCGATATGTATTTTATTTTGTTACAAAATTTATATAGCTTAGTGGTTTTAAATGTAAATTTTAAAATCTGATATTTAGATGTCAGCCTAGTGAGGTCGAAGGCATAAAACCAACATCCCTATACAAGCTACTATTATGAGACAAGACAATCAACTTTTAGTGATTATTCATCTTTCACAATTGCTAGACCTGGTAACAGGTATTGGTGGTTTTATAGTGCCGTTAATTATCTGGCTTACACAAAAGGATAAAGTTCAGGGAATGGACCTGCACGGGAAAATGATCCTGAATTTCCAGATCAGTATTTTTATCTATTCAATTGTGAGTATTCCACTTATATTCTTATTTGGGCTGGGAATTTTTCTCCTGATAGGCATTGCCATTGTAGCTCTTGTTTTTCCTATTTTGAACGCTATTAAAGTGAGCAATGGGGAAATGCCAAGTTATCCGCTGAGCATTGAATTTATTAAATAAGAGTTTAGTATAGAGCTATGAGATTTGAGAGGTAATATATTTTTTTTTAAAATATCAACTTCGTACTTCAAAAGTATCCATGCTTGGTTCTTTTATCTTTTTTTATGATTTTCCCAATAGTTTCTTATATTTAGGCAGTCGGAATTAACAGGTATTCGTACAATTAAAAATGGTGGAAATTCATCGATATAACTGAAAATATATAAAATTTTCCATGGATCCATATTGTTCTTTATTAACAGTGTTTAAGGTGAAAAGAAATCAAAAAGACAAATATTCAGCTTAGTTTGATTTAAAGGAAACTCATTCAAAAATGAAAGAAAATAAAAAGGCAGAACCGTCGGGGCCTGAAGACAAAAAAGAATCAAAAAAACCTAAAAAGAAAGCTCCGGTGGCTGTAAAAAAAATTAATTTTCCCATTGTGGGAATAGGTGCCTCAGCTGGAGGGCTGGAAGCATTGGAGTTGTTATTTGGGAACATGCCAGCAAATACCGGGATGGCTTTTGTGGTCATCCAACACCTGGATCCGAACTATGTGGGGATGATGCCTGAATTGTTGCAACGAATTACCCCCATGAAGGTGCATCAGGCGAGTGATTGGTTAAAAGTGGAGCCCAACTGTATTTATGTGATCCCACCCAATAAAAGTCTTTCCTTGCAGGATGGCAGCTTGCATTTGTCCAATCCTGTGGAAACACGGGGGCTTCGTCTGCCTATAGATTTTTTCT
>JBGSWA010000341.1:0-15308 GCA_041752645.1 Gillisia sp.
TTGGCGCAAAGGTGGAATATGGTAAAGATCAATCCGAAAATTACGTAATCAATAGTCTTTTTTGTCCCGATAAGATTATTAGCTATTCTCATTATTTTTGAATTAATACTTTTTTAGAAAACATCCCGTCTTTCAGGTTTATACTGAAAAAGTAAACCCCTGAACTTTTTATTCCCTCAATTTCCAGGGTCTGTTTTCCCGATACATTTTTTCTGTCCAGGATTTGCCCTGTAATGTTACTGGCCTGTATTACCCCATATTGACCCGGTTCCAAATTCATATGTACCATCACTTTTCCATCGAGCGTTTTAACGCTAAAAGGCTCATCAAAAGCGAACGCGGGATCACTTAGCTCGGTTTCTGAGAATATCAGATAAAAGCGGGAATCGTGCTGCCCTGATTTGGAATAAAACCTGTACTGAGGTTTCCTGCTTAGATTCTGGCCAATTCTTTTTTCTGAATCGATTAGATAAACATTGAAATCTGAGGAGAAATTCTCAAGGTCCTGCAATCCTATGGACATCCAGCCTTCTTTTTCGGTTTTAAGGCCCAACGGGATTTTTTTAACCTCGTTGCTCCCCGGTTTTGGAAGGGCGCTTATCGACAATTTATTGTTTTCAGGGGTAAGGCTGTAAAGATTAGGAACGCTTGTATCTGTATTCATCAATTTAAGCGCGTCTTTGTCTTTTTCGAAGGAAAGTTTTGCGAAATCAGGAAAATAAAGTACTGCGGGATCAGCTTTTGTTTGGTTCTCAAAACCAGCTGAAATCCTTATTAATGGCGCCTTTTCTGGTTCGCGGGATTTCAATACTTGCTTGCTTAGATTCATAAATTTTCCGGACTCAGGAGTTTTTAAAAATTCCTGCGAAAAGTCTGCGACCCGCACCTCATTTGTCATGCCTAAAGTTCCGCTACCCGGATAAATTCCTGTATCGGTCACATGTACAAAAAAGCCTTGCATAGATGGAATAATATTGGAAGATAATCCGTCCGCACTTTGAACTCCGTTTACATAAGAGGCATACGTTCCTGTGTACATGTTTGTGTTTCCGGCCGTAAAAAAGTAAAGGGCATCGTCTATATTGTTTTTGGTCCAGCCTGTAGCGGCATTCCAGTCGATAGGGGAAGGGTAGGGGTTCCCCACAAGATTAAAACCCTGAGTATAAAACCCATTATTGTTAAATAAGGTAATTTGTTGATCCCCGTTATTTACCGTTCCCGAGATTTCGACGGTTTTAGGTGAAGTTAAAATATCTCCAAAATTAAGGGCATAACCTTCAAGGATATTTAAGTTGGATATTGGGTTTACATAGGTTTCAAATCCAGTGGCATCCCGTCCGGGACCATCATTTCTGTTTTCAACGTAGCGATAGAAATTAGGAAAAGTAGCAACTAAATTGACATAGGAACTAAAATCTCCAACCAGGCTATTGTTGAATGGGGAACTGAAATATTTATAGCCGAATGCTACCTCCAAATGACGCTGCATTTTTACCAATCCAACAACCTGTCCCTTGCCTGAGCCATCAATAAGGGCAGTTTGAGTATTATCTGAAAGTAGTGTAAGTTGATCACCAGTGGAAAAGGTCCCTAATACTACATTTAAATTTTCTTTAATATTTATTACAGCCTCCGAGATGACACCTGCCTCGTTGTAAATGATCAGGTTCTGCAAACTATTATTTTCAAATGCACCTGAAAGGATGGTCTGGGTTGTGGTTCCCACAAAGGCTAAACTTCCGTTTTCGGTATTAAAAATTCCCTGGTTAGTCATTGCTCCCCCAATTAAAAGCAAATTATCAACTATATGAACAGAGGCTCCATTTTCAATTGTTATATCCTTTGAAAGGCCTAAAGTTCCTATCTCAAGCAAAGGATATTTGGAAAGACCTGAAGGAATAAGAACATTTATGCTCAATGTAGGAACCGAATTACATGCCCAGTTGGAGGGGGTGTTCCAGTCGGTATCAGTAGCACCGGTCCAGATATTGTCCTGTTTAACTGAAATCAAAATTACAGGAGATTCATCACTGCAATTTGAGGATGTCACTGTCCTTTTAAACCAGGTGGTTATGGCTAAAATTCCGGGATTAAAATTTTGGGTGGTATTTAATCCAGTAGCCGGAGTGAATCCCGAATCAGGTCCGGAAATGCTGCTTTCCCATAAATAGGTGTAATTCCCATCTCCTCCGGAAGGAAGTGTTCCGGAAATTGTCCCCGGATCGGTCCCATTACAAATTGGTTGGGAATAAGAGGCCTGAACATACAATCGTTTACCTGTTCCAACACAGGGATCCCCAAAAACACCGTTTGTAGCAAGAATTGCCGCTGTGTTGTTTCCCAGTAGGTAAGTTTCTGTTACTGTTCGACTTGTGAGTGCATGACAATTTGAATTAACGGTAAAATTTCCACAAGTTCCACCTGGAGTACCATAACTGGCGAAATTTACATAATTAAAAACAGTTTCCGCTGGTGCCGACAAATTAACAACTCCGTTTTCATTTGCTGTACCACATAAAGTCCCGGAAATCCCGTTGGAAAAACTCAATTGGTTATTGATTATGGGTTGGTTTAAGGTAATTTCCACAACATTGGAATTATTCCCTGAACAACTTGCCGAGCTTACCGTCCTTCTAAACCAGGTGGTTTGAGATAAATTTCCGGGATTATAATTCAAGGAACTATTAGTCCCAGCTGCAGGGTTAAATCCTGCGGAATTACTGGTTGTACTGCTTTCCCATAAATAGGAATAAGTGCCATCTCCTCCTGTTACATTTGACCCAGTTAATGTTTGTGGATTAAATCCTTCACAAACAGTTTGATCCTGGTTAATTGTATTATTTTGAAGCGCGGGAAGCACCGTTATTGTTACCGAGCTGTTAATGCTATTATTTGTACATCCATTAGCACCAGTTGCACTTAAAATACTATAAGTAGTAGTTGTATTGGGTGTAACAGGTAGTGTAAATGGATTTTCAGTTATATGTATTGTGAAAGGATCGCTATCTATAGATCCTGTCACATCCCATGAGGAACCTGGTCCTGTAAAATTTAAAGTGATATCGGTAGATTCTCCCTCACAAATTGTCGCAGAGCCTGTTAAAACAGCTGTTGGCGGTAATGGTTGTGCATTAATAGCAACATTTGCTGAAGGGGCAGAACTACACCCGCCAGCATTTGGATACAATTGAGATTGTGGAATAATTTGATTCGTCTGGCTTGCACTATTCCAGGAAAGTTGAGCTACCGCTCCTCCTCCGTTTTCATAAAATTCTAATACAATATCATATTTTACTCCCGCAGTAAGGCTAATGGTACCTGTGTTATTTGTGGGTCCATGGTCTGTCCAATTATTAATGATTTGGGTGCCATTCACCCACAACCTAATCCCATCATCGCTTCTGGTGGTAAATGTATAATTTTCACTGTAAAGTGGTTGTATTTGGCCAGTCCATCTTACTGAAAAATTATCGTTCCCAATGGGAGCGCCCGGATTTCCATTTCCCCAATCAAAATTAACCGTGGCATCGGTTCGCGTTAAAGCAGGCGTACCGGAATGTGTCATATTGTTAAAGTAGTCTGCCTTCAGGCCAGTGCCAATATTTGAGTCATTTACAGTATAAGTGTAGGTGCCGGGAGAAAGGTTTGAGATAGTTTTGCTTGTTCCAGTTCCGGTAGTTACAATATTTCCAGGGCTTCTGGTTAATTCCCAGGATCCGGAAGGCAATCCATTTAAAACGACACTTCCTGTTGCGGTTGAGCAGGTTGGTTGGGTTATTGTGCCAACAGTTGGGGCAGGCGTTGTGGGCGGTGTATTAATAAGCACATTTGCAGAATCAGAAGAAATACATCCATTTGCATTTGTAACCTTATAAGTATAAGAATCAGGTGTAAGTCCAGAAATTGTGGCGCTTGATCCTGTTCCGGTGCTCGTTATTCCTCCGGGAGATTGTGTTAAAACCCAGGTCCCTGTTGCTGGCAATCCATTTAGAATAACACTTCCAGTTGCTGTTGTGCAGGTTGGTTGGGTGATTGTGCCAATGGTTGGAGCTGTAGGTACTATATTTACAGTTAAATTACTTCCGTTATCAGTTCCGCTAATTCCTGGGTTGTTACTGACCACTCTTATTCTGTAACCATTCCCGGAGGCAGTGCCAACAGGGATTGTGCCTGAGATAATTCCTGCTGCTGTAGATGTTAAGCTGCCAATAGTAACCGGTACAGCAAAATTTCCTGTTGCATTAGATATTTGCGCTGTAAAAACATTGCCGGCAATAAAAGTTCCAGATATTGAATAGGGGACAGAGACGGATGCTCCGGAACAATATGAAGTTGGCGAAATAATTCCTGTGGTGATGGATATTGCGGGTGCTACATTGATGGTGTAATCTTCAACTTCGCCAAAAAAGTTAGTTTCACAGAAGGTTGGATCTCCATTAACTTTTGAAGTAACTCGCATCCGTGTTGAACCAATGATGGCATTTGTCGGAATTGTAATTGATAAAGGCGATAATGAGGTCCTTCCATTGTTAACATTTCTAGCAGTTCCTAAGTTAAAAGATTCTCCCGTATCGCTAAAATCACCGTCTTGATTCCAGTCAATCCAAGCATGATTATAAAATTCAAAATTACCTTGAGTATTGATATTTACCGTTAAATTATATGATAGACCTTTTGTTACAGTGGTTGAAATTGCGGTAAAATCTGAATAACCATTATTACCATCAGGAATAGTATTATTTAAGGTATTAAAATTGACAAGTCTTATTCCCGCAGTAATATAAGGAGAATCATACCCATTTGAAACACAATAATTGGAGGGGGAGGAACCAATAGTATAAGTAACTTGAACTCGCATAGAATATACGGAAGCGTAAATATTTTGAGTTGTTCTGGCCGAAATAGCAACACCAAAATTTCCGGCATTGATTTCAGCAGGTGTCCATGAAGTGCCCCATAAATCATTTTGTCCACCATAATTAACAACAGCTGGAGTGCCCTGGTCCCTGGTCCAATTATTGGTTGTTTGTGCATAATTGGAGCCGATGATGCTTCCGTTTTTTAGTAATCTTACCTGATTGTCATACATTTGATTGCCAGATCCTGATTCTCGAAGTTTTCCAATGGCAACCTGAATTCCTTGAATCGTTGCACCAGCTGGAATTGAAAAACCGTAGTTTGTTCCCTGAAGATAATTGGATGAATTATTGTTTATCGTTACTCTAGCATAATCGGTTGTACTGGAGGAAGCAATATTTTCGGGATTTGCCCAGGCGCGATTACCAATTCCTGTTACATTAGTCCCAGTTCCAGGATTGTTAGGACCAACAGTAGTTTGACCCGTAACTACAGTATTTATTCCCAGAAAAGCAACAAATGTTGCTATAAATAAAACAAAGTTCCTTTGGGGTAAAATTTGCATTATAGGCTTTGGGGTTTTAATTTATTTTTTGAATGCTGGACAACCTATAAACAGGACTATATGGATTTTGGATTAAAAAATATAAACTTTAGTAAAACAAAACTTTATATTGGAAAATTAAAACAATATTTTTTTAACCATCCTTGAAATTTAGTTCAGGTTGAATTGAGATTCACCTAATGCTTTTCCTTCTTCGGTTTTATAGGTGATGTTTAATTTTCCTTTGTTAAGGTCAATCTTTTCCGTGTTTTGAAGTTTGAAAGCAAAATCCCGTTTGGTGTTCGGGGTATAAACGGCCAGTCCTTTTACTTTTCCTATTTCGGTTTTTAATCCTTCGCCAGAAATATGCTCCACGCTGAGCTCCCCGTAAACAGACATATTCCCGCTGCGGTTGATAACCATGGATAATACTGGGTTTTCCGGATCGCGGTTGAGTTCAAGTTTGCTAAGTTCTATAGTGGTGGTAGAAGCTCCTTCCCGGATAATCACGGGAATGCTGATCCCAAATACGGTTTTGATATTGATGGAAATTCCTTCGGCTTCATTCTGATCTTCTTCTCCCAAGGCGGTTTGCTTTTCAACTGCCCGGAAATAAATATGTGATCGGTATTCTCCCTGTTCCAGATTCCCGGTTCTTGTAAGTTGTATCCGCACGGTTTGGGCTTCATTTGGTCCCAAAACTACCTGTCGCGGGTAATACCGCAGAAAATCGGTGGCGAAACGTTGACCTTCTTCGGGTTCCGTTACTTCTTCAAAATTCCCACTTTCGGTCATATTGTACTGAACTATAGAAATGGCGTAGGTGGCAGAATCGGAACCTGTATTTGCAAGATTGATTTCATGGGAGCGCTGCGAGCCATCAAAAACCAGCCTTTTTGGCATGATCATTAAATCTCCCTGAGCAAAACCGGAGATACTGAACAAAAAGAAAGTCAAAAGAAAAACAGCGGTAGGTTGAGGTAATTTTAATATCATAATTGGGGCTTGATATCTGTTTAATTAAATTCTTATGTTACTGAGGCTTAAATATAAGCAAACATAAGCAATTGTGGGATTAGATCCCCGCTTTTTCAGTTATAAGAAACCGTAACGTTGAAACCGGCGGAATTGGTATAAAATCCGGGCAATTGGTTGGCTTCAAGATGTAAGGTAGCACCTATCTTTAAAATATCTGTTCCTTCATCTCCCGTAACAGGCAATGGCTGCACCGTAAACTGGTTTATTAAAAGAAACTGGTTCGGGTTTTCTGAATTGTATAAAGTAAAGGATTCCGGCAGGCTGATAGAATAATTGTTATTGCTATGGGTAACAATTGCCTCTGCCGCGGTCACAGCTCCCGGTACTGCATTGGAGATCTGTACCCCGTTCACCGTCCTGATCCCATCGGGATCCAGGGTCAATGTTCCAGTGGTAAAGCTTCCAATTACATTTCCGAAATCCAGATCCACAGACTTTTCGATCTTGATAGGTTCTACCACCCTTACTCTTGCTGTAATGGTCGAAGTAGAAGATGCCTGGGAAAAACCCTGTAAGGATAATAAGAGGAACAACAATAGAATTGCACTTTTCATGTTGAAAAACAATTAAATTAAAACTTGTTGTAAAGATTTTTTTAAACCATAAACGCCGCCACAAGGGCGGCGTTTATTATAATTTTAATTTAATTTTTTTTTATTCGTAGGCAACGGTAACTTTAACAGTTCCTGTATAAGCTCCTGGACCTTGACTAGCACCTACTTTAAGAGTCCCGCCAACATATAGTGCTTGTAACGCACCAGAACCTATATTGGCTGTAGAAAGTCTGTCTTGAGTAAAAACTACTCCCATAGGATCTCCAGAACCTGTCAATTCGATATCTGGGATTGAAATAGAATACTTGTAATTTAAGGCGGCATTAATTCCAAAAATAGCAGCAGAAGATGCAGTTCCTGGTATTGTAACTCCTTGAACAACGGTTCTAACACCAGAGTTAGAAACTGTGATGTCCGTAATTGCATCGGGAGAAGCTATATTTCCAAATTCTAATTTAGAAGATCCTGTATTGGTAATTGTAATAGGACTAACAATTGCAGCATTCACCGTTGCAGTTCCAACAGCTTCTTGTGCGAAAGTAGTTCCAGCGATAAGAGCGAATAAGATAAAAGTAATTTTTTTCATTTTAAGTAGGTATTTCAATTTGTGGTTGTCGTTATTGACAGGACAAATATGCGTTGAATAAGTAGTGCCCTCAAAATTTTTTCGTTGAACTCTTTAAATACTCGTTAAAGAGCACTTTTTGGCAAAATCAGTGTCAATTAAAGGGTTAAAAAAGCTTGTAGGGGCAATTTTGGATAGGGGAATTTCGTACAACTAGGGAGGTAAAAGGAGATTTAATTGTAATTAACGGTGACATTGAAGCCTCCCGGGCTGGTGTAATTCCCTGGGGTTTGGTTTGGATTAATGTCAAGACTTGCTCCCACGCGAAGGGTTTGAGAGCCATCGGCAAGGGAACCTTCATCATTTAAGCTGCTTGTAAAATCCCGGATGATAATATCATCTGTTCCATTTGTAAGAACGTGATTGGAATTCGGCAGGCTAATAGAGTAGGTGTAACCTGCTTGTCCGGTAACTTCAAAAGTAGCTGCTGAGACCGTGTTTCCATCTTTAAGTTCAACACCGCCCTGATTCGTCCTGGAATTGTCTGGGCTAAGAATAATCGCACCTCCGGATTTTGCATCGAGATTGGCGAAATTCATATTGGCAGTATTGGTAATTCCAATGGGTTGGATGATGGTGACAGAAGCGGTAAAATTAGCTGTTGCCTGCGCCATTCCTTCAGGAGAGAAGGAAAGGATAATAAAGCTAGTTATGAATAGCAGGCGTTTCATCTTTAGTAAACCGATGTTGTTTTACCGGTTACCTAAAGGTAAGTAATTTATTCGATTAATCGATGAAAAACAAAAATACTCGATGAAATACACGATTTTTAATATAAATTTATAATTTATGATTTGAAATGCAGCGTCAAGATTTAAAGATGGAAGTGGAAAGAGGCAAAATTAATATGCAAAGTAATTCAGATTAAATGTGATGCTGCTGAGATATGAAGACCAGAAAGCTCGGGAGTGGGAAATAAAATTTCTGAATATTAGAGCAATCCTACTTTGAATATTAAAGTTTCAATTTCTTATTTCCCGCTTCAAACTTTACTTAAAACGATCCCAAGGCAATCGCGATCATATCTTTAAAAGATTTTTCCCTATCCACAGATGATAGGTGTTCTCCGGATACCAAAGAATCTGAAATGGTGAGTATTGCCAGGGCATTTACATGGTGTTTTGCAGCGATGGTGTACAATCCTGCCGTTTCCATCTCTACGCAAAGCACCCCGAATTCAGCCCATTTTTTATAGGCCTTCGGATCGTCTTCATAAAATTCATCTGATGACAAGACATTGCCTGCCTTGATAGGGATAGAATTTTCCTTGGCATATTGAGCTGCTTTCATAAAAAGCTCAAAATTTGCGGTAGGGGCATAGTCGGAATTTTCAAACCGGGATTTGTTGATGCCGGAGGTGGAAGAGGCCGACATGGCAATCACAATATCCCTCAGGTTGATGTCCTTTTGATAAGACCCGGCAGAGCCCACCCTTATCAGGTTTTTAACCCCGTATGCTGTAATTAGTTCGTGGGAGTAAATTAAGGTGGAAGGAATTCCCATTCCTGTGCCTTGAACAGAAATCCGTTTGCCCTTATAAGTGCCCGTAAATCCAAGCATGCCTCGGACCTTATTATAACACACTGCATCCTCCAGAAAAGTTTCCGCGATCCATTTGGCCCGCAGGGGGTCTCCCGGTAATAAAATAGATTCGGCAATTTCCCCTTTTTTGGCTTGTATATGTGTGCTCATTTATTCTTGTTTTGAAGTTACCAAGGCTATTCCGGAAGAAGTTCCCAATCTGCTTACGCCTAAATCTATATATTCCAGGGCAGTTTTTAGATCCCGGATCCCTCCAGAGGCTTTTATTTTGAGAGTATCGCCAACCTCAGCCCTCATCAGTTTTACATCTGCAATGGTGGCACCGCCGGTCCCAAAGCCGGTAGAGGTTTTTACAAAATCGGCAGCAGCATTTAGAGCGGCGCGACAGGCCATTTTTTTCTCTTCCTCTGTGAGATAACAGGTTTCAATAATAACTTTGAGCACCTGCGTTCCTATGGCTTTTTTTATCGCTGCAACTTCCTCTTCCACTAGATCCACTTGCCCGGCCTTGAGGAGTCCAATGTTGATCACCATATCAATTTCATCGGCCCCATCTGCCACACATTGAACTGCCTCCGCAATTTTGGATTCTCTGCTCATAGCTCCCAGGGGAAAACCGATCACTGCCGCGATTTTAACCTCGCTGCTTTTTAATTCAGCCTTCGCAAGCCTAACATAACATCCATTTACACAAACAGCGTAAAAATTATATTGAATCGCTTCCCCGCAAAGTTGTACGATATCCTTTGGGGTAGCCGTGGCCTTTAAAATGGTATGATCTATATATTGATTTAACTGCATTTTTTAAATTTTAATTCCAGATCAAAACTAAACAATCTAAAGAGGAAATTAACTGATTTCATCAAATATTGATCATGGAAAAGTATTTCCGAAGTAAGGGAGTGGGAGAGACCTGATTTTATAAGAATCCTATGCTGCAATTAAAGCAACTGGTTTTTTTGAATGAATTGATAATTCCCTGTTCCACCTGTATGAAAACAAGATGGAATTCTGCATGATTTTAATCTAAAACATCAGCTCATTTAATAATAGATCTAATCTTTGTCTGAATTGGGATGATCTTCATACCAGTCCTCAAAGGTCTTGTCAGTGGTGTATTTATCTGTGAGTACTTTATAGACGGTGTATATCAAAAGAACCTGCCCAAATAGGGTAAGAAAAAAGATCAAACTGAATGGGAAATTCAAATGAGCCAATACAGTGATCACAACAAGCAGCAGGGTGGTGGCCAGGACCAATCTCATTGCGGTATTTTTCATTTTTGTTTAAAATTTAATAAATATCCGTGATTTAATCTCTTAAGCTATAGCTAAAAATAATTCCGCGAGCCTTAAAGTATTGTGAAATAGATTGAAAACAGGGCATTCGTGTTATTCCAACAGGAAAAGGCTTGGTAAGTGTACCTTCTTTGAAAAAACTATTGCAGGTCAAGGCAAAAAAAAGGAGAGTGCCTGAGTGAATCATACCGAGAGGGTTGCCGGGGGAAAATAACTAAAAGAACGCTTGTTTTTATGATCACCTGCGCTGAAATCCCCGAAAAATTTCTGTTTACCGGGATTTTGTTTTATATAGTGGGGAAGGATCAAGATTAAATGCTGGCTCAGAAACAAATATTGAAGATTAAGGTGATGGTTGGACCGGGCACAAAATAAGAAGTAGGAATCCTGGATTCCCGCTTCTTTGGAGTTTTAATAAAACACTTACGTAACCACTGCGAACTTTCGGTTTTATATGCCCTATAAATTTTGAAAATCCACGATTAAACTGTGCTTATTTACCTCCCCATCCCAATTTAAATAACCTACCTGCAAAAACAGTTTCGGCTATTTCAATAAAACTGAATTTAGGGCAACCCAAATCCTAAATCAATGATATAAATCATAGATTTAATATTTATGGAATTTTTTGGAACTAAAAGAAAGATTCAAACAAAGATTAGATGATTTGTGAATTAAAAATCATTCGGAAGTGAACTGATATACATTTAAAAAAAAACTTATGGATGGCCCCACCCATCCATAAGTTGCTAATTCCTAAAATTTACCCCAATAAACTTTAGAAACTTCATTCTAAAAAATTTTTTTTCAATCCCAACAAAAAACGCGGATGGACAATTCCTTTAAAGCGGATATAAATATACATTAAAAATCCACCTGTGGACATATAAATTGAATTTATTATAAGATTAAATTCATGACAATCAGTCTGTTACAAATTTAATCTAGCATCCTTTACCGTTTTTAATATTTTTAGTACTACTATAAAACAAAACTATTATTCAGGTTGGTTTTTAACTACTGTTAATTCTTCGCGTAAAATAATTTCTGACGTGACCATACTGGTGCTTTGATTATTGACTAGGACCTCCTTGGCTTTCAGAGTGATTTATTCGATAAACAAAACTCTTTAAAATATCTGTTGATAGTCCCCACCCTAAATCTGGGAATACCTTGTTCTTCCCCAGGATTTCGATTTGATGGGGAAGTAGATACCCCCTTTTGGCAATAAAGGCGGGGGTGGCATCCCGCCCGGCAGGTTATTTCTATTCCCAATCAGGCATGAGGGAATTTTGATAAAGATCGGATCTGCTTCCCGAATTGGCGTTGCTGGTATCTATATTGATTTTTAAAATATTAACAGGAGAAATGCCGTCATTGGAGGTATTGACAAAGATCACCTCTGCCTCATTGGGTGAAAACCTGGGGTCAAAATCATTCGTTCCCTCGGTTTTACTGGAGCTAATATCCCCACTTACATTGGTGGTGAAATCGTAGATAAACAACCTGGTATTTAATTGTCTGTATTGGGGGCTTTCAAAGCCGGATACATCCCTGGAATACAATATTCTTTTATTGTCTACAGAAAGATCAATTCCGCCTAATGCTCCGGGGAGTCCTGAAATAACGGAATCCAATAAATTCCCGGAACTGTCAATGGTATAAATCGAGGCATTGTACCCGTCGGAATTGTTCGTCAGAAGGGCCATTATACTGTCATCCTGGCTTACTGCCACCTCGGTAATAAAGGATCCATCCGGGGTTTGATACAAGAGTTGGGTGCCTCCTCCTGTTCCATCTATTTTATATAATTTCTGGAAATTCGGATATACCAGAGATGCCCCATTATTCGCCCAGGAAAAATCGACATTGTTCATATTAAAGGCATTCACAGGGACACTTGAGGTTATCTGCATCTGCTGGGAGCCATCGGGATTCATGGTAAACAAATGTGTTTCCCCTGAAATGCTCCTTAAAAAGGCGATTTTGTTGGTATGGTTGTTTTTCCGCGGTCTGAAGCTATTCTGATCCGAAGGGGTCAGTTGAAATTCATTCCCGTTTTCATCCCTGGTAAAAATAATGCTATTCCCGTTCTCACGCCGTACATAGAAAATTCTGTTATTGGGTATTTTTAAGGTTTTAAAAGAGTATACAGAACTCAGCACCGGCTCATTAATATCGTCGGAAGCCTTGATTTGCCAAAAATATTTGTATCCAAAATTTAACCCGGACACCGTAAAGGTGGTATCCGGTATGTTTGAATAGGTCAGCACATCGTTATTAATATCATTTCTCAATTCCAGTTCATAGCTTAGTGCATCCATCTCCGGGTCGCTTCCAATCCAGGAAAAATCGATTTCCAATGCCTGGGCCTGGGCATTATCGGCTGGAAAAACGGCCTGTGGGACCGCAGGTTGCCTGTTATTGGCACCCTCGGGCAGCATTTCAAAGATTACATTTACCTCAGCACTGACCAAAACACTGGCTCCCTCAAATTGAGTTAAATAGCCATCCTTTTTGGCCTGAACAGAATATTCCCCTTCCGGGACATCATTAAGGACAAAATCGCCATTCTCATCAGTGAATACCGTTGAGGATGCAGGACTCGTGGAAACCTTCACATTTTCAAGAGGTTCATTTTCGCCATTTTTAACAACCTTCCCGGTGATGGTTCCCGTCCCGAAGGATGCAATGGTATCCTCACTACAACTCAATAATGTTCCAAGAAAAATTACAATCAAAATATTTTTATATACTTTCATTAGTTGTTGTTTAAATTATTGATTTCCTGGTTCGATTTTCCAAAATAAAAATTAATCCCTACGCCAAAATTAAAGAAATGATCATCCCGTTTCCCATTGATCACAAAATCCAATTCGTCGTCTAGGACCAGGTTGTGTTCGGCAAAGGCTTTAATTCCCAAATTTTCCGATAGAATATATTCCACCCCCAACCCATATTGCAGTTTGAGATGGGTATTGGTCATCCCGGCCGGTACATCATCCAGTGCTAAAATAATACCGGGTCCAGCATATAAATAGGGTCCAAATTTGTCATTGGGTAAGATGATATATTGCCCGTTGACATCAAAGCCGACAAATTTTTCGGAAAAGGAACTGTTGCTATTTAATTCCAAGGCGCTGGCAGCGATATTTAATGATAAGGAAGCAAAAATATTCTTGGTGTAATCCACCCTGAGCAATGCTCCAAAATCCTGTCCTGAATAATCCCCGCTTAATAGGGTGGTTCCCAGGTTTACACCTAAGGAACTCCTGTAATTCCTTTCAAAAAATTTCCTGTTGTATAACCTGGTTAATTCTGCCTCCTCGATTTCCTGGTCATACGCCGAAATTAAAGTCTCGGCCACTAGACTCCCTTCCTTTGGTGCCCATAATTTATCCTTGATCCCTTCGATAATAAGGCTTTCCACAGCTTTTTCGATGGCTTCGGTTACAGCCATCTGCACGGGTTCATTTCGGGTAAATCCGGTTTCGGCTTCCAGTAAATGTTGAAAACTCACATATCTGAACAAACTGGCATC
The DNA here is from genome assembly GCA_041752645.1 of Gillisia sp. GTDB lineage: Bacteria > Bacteroidota > Bacteroidia > Flavobacteriales > Flavobacteriaceae > Gillisia. Next base: position 14,000 of record JBGSWA010000341.1, read on the forward strand.
CAGGGCCTGTGATAAAATCGTCTTGGAGATATAGATATTTTTTAAAATTTTTCCGCTGGAGGTGGAGATCGCCCGTAAGTAGATGGTCACCCTGTCCTGGCGGTATTGGGTGGATCCCCCAATCCCGAAATATCTCGCTCCTAACCCCCCGGTAAGTATATTGGTGTCATAGGACACGATCCCGCCTTCCAGGATAACCCCTGCATACAAAAGTGGCGGCAACTGAGGTTCATTGGGATTGGAGGAATCCCTGTATTCCTGCCTGGTAGAGCGGATAATATTTCTTTCATTGAGAAGATTGCCAATATTCTCCCTTTCTATAGGAGAGAACCATTTGGAATCTTCCAGGGCTTTTATCAAAATGGCAGTTGCACCCTGGGTTACAGCCGTACTAAAGGTACTCCCGGCTTCTGAAGGCTTATATTGACCGGTGAGATCCCGGAAATTATAAACCCCTACAACTACCGGTTCTTCCGGTAATGGTAAATTCTTAAGTGTTATTGTGGAGGGAGTGTTTTCTCCCAACCGGGCCTTTTGAACATCAACGGGCTGATTGAAATAAGTCCCACAGGAGGTAGCAAAAAAAGACATGACCAGTAGCAATAAGCTTTGGGGTACTTTCATAAGGGAGGGATATTTTAATTAGGAATTATTATTTGGGTTTGTTCTCCTGTATTGGTATCTAATATATTAATGACCAGACCTTCATTGGAAGGAAAAATATCTAAAGCCAGGCTACCAAAAGCATAGGTTCCAGGTAATAAACCCCCTTCTCCAAATTGATTCACAAATAAACTTCTGGTTATTTGCCCTAAAATTTGGGAATTAAGACTTTGGGTGAATTGATCCAACTCTGTTAATTGTGTGCCCTGTGAAGCACTTGGATCCTTAAATTGATTTTGTGCCTGAGCGGAGCTGAGCAACCAGTTATAATTAAAGGTATCCCCTCCAAAGGCAGGGTTCTTTGGCTTATAGACCAAATTTTGAGATTGCAGGGATAGACAAGTGCCAATAAGAAATAAAAATAAGTAGAGGTATTTCATAGGGTAGTTATTAATTAATATTGGGTTAAATTCTCACTTCTGTTTTTTAGGTATTCAAAATACCGGTTTACCTGCTTCAATGCCTCAGTGGCCATTTCCTCTAAATAATCCAGTTTTGGCCTGGCAAAAAATTGATATATAATCAGGTTATCAATTTTAACCATGATCCTGGTGGTGCGTCCAAAACTAATCATCTCATCGATCTCAATAATTTTATTGCTTTGGTCTGGATTCAGGCTGTATTTCTGATAGAAAATGTCATAGAA